>JAUTWX010000404.1 GCA_030838385.1 Acidobacteriaceae bacterium | reverse complement strand
CGCTCGCCATAAACCGGCCCGGCGAACTCTTCGCCCGCCCGCTCGATCGCAGCTTCACAGGTGTGCGTGTCGCATGGTTCAAAGACCTCGGCGGCGTGCCCTTCGACCCACGCGTCCGCACCGTCGTCGACGCGCATCGCGCTACCTTCGAAGCTCTCGGCTGCATCGTCGAGCAGGCTGAGCCCGACTTCTCGCCCGCCGAAATCTCCTTCCGCACTCTGCGTGCATGGACGGACGCTGCCAGCTACGGCACGATGCTGCAGCAACACCCCGACGACTTCAAGGACACTCTCAAAGACGAAATCCAGAGAGGCATGAAGCTCAGCGGCCAGGACATCGCCCGCGCCGAGATTGCGCATACCCTCCTCTGGCGCCGATTCCAGGCTTTCCTCGAGACGTATGAATACTTCATCCTCCCCACCACGCAAGCGCCGCCGTTCGACGTCAACACACCCTATCCAACCGAGATCGCCGGCGTGCACTTCGACAACTACATCGACTGGATGAAGTCCTGCTGGTACATCTCGGCCACCGGAAACCCCGCAGCCTCCGTGCCGGCCGGCTTTACGCCCGAAGGCCTTCCCGTCGGCCTGCAGATCGTCGGCCGCGACAAGCAGGATTTCAGCGTCCTGCAACTCGCGCACGCATTCGAACAAACCACCGGTTTCGGTAAGAGACGCCCCGCCATCGCGTAGAGGCTCCGCTCACCATCGCGGACCGAGCCGGACAGATCGCGGAAACGGTATAGAGCTCATTCGCATGCAGTCGATTTGAGATCGAGGTCAAGTTCCGCTTCCGCGACCCGAAGGGGCTGGGAAGCAATCAGCCAGGCTCTCCTTGGCTCGCGCTTTATCCCACCTGCAATTGGCGAAGATAAGGAACGCTGGCTTTCATCAACGGCCAGTCCATCTCGACGAAGTAGTTCTTGATGCCGCCCGTCTTTGCTGCGGTAAATATTCTGTTCCAATCGAGAGTGCCTTCGCCTACCGGCACTATCTTGCGAGTCGTCGCCGACCAACCCTGAACATGCATGGAAATAAAGCGGCCCGGGTATTTGGTGAAGTACTCGGCAGCATCGTAGCCATCGCTGATGGTGGAAACCTGGAACTGGAACTTGACGAACTTTGGGTCCAGAAGTTGAAAGAGTAAGTCATACGTCCGCTTGCCATCGACCTTGGTCAGCTCAAAGTCTTCGTTGTGCAGGCCCTGCACGATCCCGGCCGACGCTGCTCGCTCGCCCATTCGGTTGTATTCGTCGGCCGCCCGCTTCACGTCATCCAAAGTGGGATTCTTCTGGCCGTCCAGACTGGGAACAATCATTTGCGCCACGCCGAGGTCTTTTGTCCAGGCGATGCGGCCGTCCTGATCTTTCCTCAATTCGTCGATGGAGAAGTGAGCGCTGGCACAGGTGAGGCCTTCCTCGTGAATCATCCTTTGGAGCTCAACGCCTTTGAATTTGCCGAGGCCGGCGAATCCGGAGTCCGCATATCCCACCGGCGAGCACAGCTCGATCGTCTGGAATCCCGCTGCAGCAAGCATCTTCAATGTGCCACGGAAGTCCTTCGCGATCATCTCTCGTACCGGCCATGTCTCACATCCGATGGGCAAGCCAAGAGGATTGGCGTGAAGTATGCGACCACCTGCGGATAGCATCGCGCCCAATACTGCGCTCGACGAAGCCGTCTTGATGAATTCTCTTCTTGATCTTGGGGCCATTCTCGCCTCGCGCAATCTGGGATCCAACCTTAAACAACCAGAGGGCTAAAACTTTGAGCCATCTTATAGTGGTTGTCGAACCTCGCACAGTTTCTCCCTCAAGCAAAGCTGCTTCTCGCAATCGCTGCGTCAGAAAAAACGGTATAGACTCCTCGCATGCAGTCGATTGAAATCGAGGTCAAGTTCCGCGTCCGCGACCCGAAGGCCCTGGAAGCAACCCTCCCCCAGCTCGGCTTCCACTGCAAGACGCCGCGCACCTTCGAGCGCAACATCCTCTTCGACACGCCCGCGCACGATCTCCGCAACACCCGTCAAATTCTGCGCCTCCGCCGTTACGGCGATCGCTGGGTGCTGACCCACAAGCAGACCACGCCCAACGATTCACCCGAGGCCCGCCACAAGGAGCGCATCGAGACCGAAACCGCGGTCGAAGACGGTGAAGCCGTCGCCGCGATCTTCAAAGTGCTTGGCTACACTTCCGCGTTCGTCTACGAGAAGTGGCGCAGCGAATGGGCTGACAGTGAAGGTCACTGCGTTCTCGACGAGACGCCCATCGGCCAGTACGCCGAGCTCGAAGGCCCGCGCGAGTGGATCGACCGCATGCTTGCCACGCTCCACGTGGAGCCCGCCGACGTCACCACCCTCAGCTACGGCCGCCTCTTCGAGCAGTGGCAGCAGCAGACCGGAAGTCCGGCACAGAACATGAGCTTCGCAGAGATTCAACCAGCGCTCGTGCGTTGACTATCGCAGGCCTGGGCCGCTTCGAGGAGCGTTTGCGGGAATGCTGAGCCATTCAAGAAGGCGCTTATCGATCGCAGGTGCGGTTTCGGGATGCGGCGGCTCGGTCTTTGCCGAGGGTTCGTCAGGGGAGTCCGCGCGACGGAGCATCCACCGTGGCGTCGGCCCAGGCGAAATCTCACCAGTTCCTCTCTCCAGCGACATGTTAACGATCGAGTAGGAGCCCGACACGAATATCAGATATTGCTCCAGGTAGCTTTTGTATCCAGGTGCGCTGGCGACAAGCGTACTGGTCTTTGGAGGGTCCTCCGGATTGCCGGCCTCGGAGACATCCTCCGCGGCCGCATATAGTTCGTAGTAGCCTCTCGCATCCGTAACTGCCCGCTTTCCAACCTTCTCGATATGCACCTCAACTCCCGCGACAGGCTGGCGCGTCAGCACGTCCACCACAAAGCCATGCACCAGGTCGAAGCCGGGGCGTAACCGAGCATCCACAAGTCCTTCCTGCAACTCCCTCGGCGGCGTGATGCTGTCTAGATTGCTAGTTACCTTAAGATTCATTCCGGGCGTAACCTCGAAGTGCGTGCGACTTCTCAGATAACCCAGCCCCACCATTTCGAACGCATAGTGACCGGGCTTCAGATTGAGGCGCACTTTGCCGAATCTATCCGCTCGCGAGGCGTTGGGCAGCGGATCGGGAATCGAGGGGTCGATGTTGCCCCACGCCACCGCGGCCGAACCAATCACGTAGCCCGTGGCGCTGTCCACCACTTGGAATGCAATGGTTCCCTGGTGCAGAGCAGAGGTGTCGGCACTAGTAGCCTGGGCTCTTAATGTGCTCATACTGCTGATCGCCAGGACAAGGCTGAGGATCAGCAGTGAGAAGCATCGAATCGATCTGTCCGCCATGACAACACCCCAAAGCCAGCGTCATGATGAGCCTGCTGCGCCGCTTTGTCCAAAAGAAAAAAGTGCCGCCCACAGAAATTGAAGCGGGCTAGTCGCCGCCGGTGAAGTCCTTGCCGTGCGTTGAGCGCTCACGGCAGCGCAAACGCCACAATCGCATCACCCTGCGCCTCTTCAGGGATGACCTGATGCCCTCCCGCAGCAATCACTACATACTGCTTCCTGTTCATCTCGTACGTCATCGGCGTAGCGTTGCCGCTTGCCGGCAGCTCCGCCTTCCAGAGTTCTTTGCCGCTCTCGATAGCGAAGGCCCGAAGATGCGGGTCGGTGGTGCCAGCGATGAACACAAGACCGGACGCTGTGACGATGGGACCGCCCATGCTGATCGAACCATCTGGAATCGGGCCGTGCGCGCCACCGAAGTTCTGCATCGACCCCAGCGGAACCTGCCAGCGGATGGTTCCCTGCTCCAGATCGACGGCAACCAGCGTGCCCCACGGCGGCGGATTGCACGGCAGGTCCGACGGCGATTGCAGAAAGCGCCGCAGCATTCCGTAAGGTGTCCCCGCCTGCCGTCCGAGCTCGCCGTCCTCCGTGTCGTCTTTCACTTTGTCTCGCGGAATCAGCCGCACCCGCGCGGGAAGATTGTTGACGTTCACGACCAGGAGCTTGTTCGCCGGATCGAAGGCGTACCCGCTCCACGTCATGCCGCCAAGATGGCCCGGCATCGCCAGCGTTCCTTGAACGCTAGGCGGCGTGAAGATCGCTGGATCATTGCCTTGGCCGCGAAGCTTGCCCAGCGCCGCACGGCAGAAGTCGCGATCCTTCTCCGTCGGTCCCCACGCCTCATCCGCCGACAGATGCTGCACAGCAAGTGGCGGCGGTGCGCTCGGGAACGGCTGCGTCGCCGACGCGACCTCGCCCGGCACATCGCTCTCGGGCACACGGCGCTCCTCCACGGGAAACACCGGCACGCCCGTGTCGCGATTCAGGACATACAGAAACCCCGTCTTATTCCCCTGCACCACCACAGGAATCTCTTTGCCATTGCGCCGGATCGTTGCCAGCAGCGGAGGCGCGGAGCTGTCGTAGTCCCACAAATCGTGGTGCACCAGTTGAAATCCCCAGGCCAGCGTGCCAGTCTTCGCATGTAGCGCGACCACCGAGTTGGCCCACTTGTCATCGCCCGGCCGCAAGCCGCCGTAGTAGTCGGGACTTGCGCTGCCGGTCGGGATGAAGACCAGATCGCGAGCCGGATCGACCACCATCACCGACCACGCATTCGCCGCGCCCGTGTTCCAGCTTGCAGCCGTGGGGCTAGGCGTGCCCGATGCGGACTTCACCGCCGGCTGCGGGTTTCGCGGAATCGGGTCCCAGCTCCAACGTAAGGCGCCGGTCCGTGCATCGAACGCACGCACCACCCCGGAAGGCATGTCTGCCCGGTTATTGTCATCGATCGCGGAACCCACGATCACCAGATCATCAATCACCGCCGGCGGAGAGGTCATGTGGTACCACCCCTGCGGATGCTCCCCGAGATTGCGGCTCTCGTACCCCGGCACATCGCGCAGCAGCACCTGACCGACGCGGCCAAAATCGGCGCAGGCTTTGCCGCCCGCCGCATCCAGTGCAATCAGTCGCGCGTCGAGAGTCGCTTCGTAAATCCGCCGCCGGCATGGCTGCTTCGCAGTGCGCGATGCATCCAACCAGCTCGCAACACCGCGATTGATCAGGCCGTCGCCGTAGCCGAGGCTCCGATCGATATGCGGATCGAAGGCCCATCGCTGCGCGCCGGTCGACGGATCGAGCGCGATCACGCGATTGAAGGCGGTCGTCAGATACAGCGTGCCGTCCACCAGGATCGGCGTCGTCTCCAGCCCGCTGCGCTTCCATCCATTGCTGCCGTCAGAGACATCGCGCGTATGAAATGTCCATGCCACACGCAGCTTCGCCACGTTGGAAGCATCGATCTGCCGCAGCAATGAATACCGCATCCCGCCAGCATCGTTGCCGTAAGCGGGCCAGTCCGTCTCGCTTTTGCTCTGCGCAACCGTGCAGGATGCCGCTCCGAAAACCATCACCCACAGTGCCCACTGAGCAGTCAACCGCCGTTTGGTCATAGGCGGGATAATACTCAAGCACCGTCGGTCAAAGTTCCGCACAGATCAGCGCAAAACAAAAGGACGAGCCAAAGCCCGTCCCTTTGTCTTTCGTAATGTTCGCTCTAGTCCCCGCCGTCGCTGCCGTCCTTGCCGTGGCACTTCTTGAACTTCAGCCCCGATCCGCATGGGCACGGCTCGTTCCTGCCCACCTTCTCGCCCGTACGGCGCTGCTCCACATGTGTCGCACCGTTGCCATTGCTGCCCGCCGCGCGCGCCTGCTCCAGCTCCTTCTTCTTCTTGCGTGCGAACTCGCGCTCGATTTCGTCGATCGACGTGCGTGTCCCGGTCGGCGCCTCGCCCACCGGCGCTGGCCGCCATGTCTGCTTCGGCGCGGGGCTCTGCACATGCTGTGGCCGCGGCACCGGCTGCCCGCCGTGCCCATTTGCCTCCGGCAACGGCTGCTGCGCGGGACGCGGCAATTGCTGCGCCGGCGGAGCCTGCTGCATCGTCGGTTGCGGCTGCGGTGCGCGCGTAATCGGCTGCCCATCCGCCCCGACGATCTGCATCAGGAAGAGATACCGCACCGTGTCTTCCTGGAAGCGCGTCATCATCGCTTCGAACATGTCGAAGGACTCTTTCTTGTACGCCACCAGAGGGTCCTGCTGCCCGTAGCCGCGCAGCCCGATGCCCTCCTTCAGGTGGTCCATGTTCAGCAGGTGGTCCTTCCACAGACCGTCCAACACGCTCAGCATGATCATGCGCTCGTGGTAGCGCATGGCCTGTGAGCCGATGATCTGCTCCTTCAGCTCGTACTTCTCCTTCAGCTTGTCGAAGAGCGCATCGCCCAGCTCATGGCGGTTGAGCGTAGCGAACTCAATGCCCTCGGTCTCCGCGTTGAAGCCGAAATGCTCCACCAGCTTCTGCTTGATGCTGGCCACATCCCACTGGTCGGGATGCTGTGACTCTGGGGCGTACTCATTCAGGAAGTTGCTGATGAGGCCGGCAACGTAGTCCTCTAGAATTAGCTCTTTCTGCTCTACTCCTTCAAGCAGTTGTTTACGCGTGCCGTAGACCGCTTCGCGCTGCTTGTTCATCACATCGTCGTACTCCAGCAGGTGCTTGCGGGCCTCGAAGTTCTGCGACTCCACCGCCTTCTGCGCGCCTTCGATCCGCCGCGTAATCATCCCGCTTTCGATCGGCACGCCCTCATCCATTCCCATCTTCTGCAGCAGTGGCCCCACCCACTCGCGCGCGAAGATGCGCATCAGGTCGTCTTCCAGCGACAAGTAGAAACGCGATGCGCCGGGATCACCCTGACGTCCCGCCCGGCCGCGAAGCTGGTTGTCGATGCGCCGCGACTCGTGCCGTTCCGTTCCCAGAATGCACAGGCCACCCGTCGTCAGCACCTCTTCGTGCTCGCGTTGGGTATTGGCCTGGTGCACTTGAAACGCGCGGTCCCAGTTCTCCTGCGAGGTCTCGAACTCCTGCCCCTGATAATAGAAGCGCATCATGCCCGGACCGGCCGTGGGCGTAATCGCGCCCTCTGCCGCACTCACCGATCGCGCCTGTCCCCGCTTCACCAGGTCCTGCTTGGTTACAAACTCCGCATTACCGCCCAGCAGAATATCCGTGCCGCGGCCTGCCATGTTGGTCGCAATGGTCACCATGCCCAGCCGTCCGGCCTGCGCCACAATCTCTGCCTCGCGCTCGTGATACTTCGCATTCAGCACCACGTGCTTGATGCCCTTGCGCTGCAGGATCTGCGACAGCAGCTCGCTCTTCTCGATCGATGTAGTGCCCACCAGCACCGGCTGTTTCTCCTCATTCAGCCGTAAGATCTCGTCCGAGACAGCGAAGTACTTCTCCTTCGCGGTGCGGTAGACCACGTCCTGATACTCCTTGCGCCGCATCGGCATGTTGGTGGGGATAACGACAATCTCGAGCTTGTAAGTCTTGTCGAACTCCGCCGCCTCGGTCTCCGCCGTGCCCGTCATGCCGGCCAGCTTCTTGTACATGCGGAAGTAATTCTGGAAGGTGATGGTCGCCAGCGTCTGGTCTTCGCGCCGGATGTTCACGCCCTCCTTCGCCTCCACCGCCTGGTGCAGTCCATCGGACCAGCGGCGTCCCGGCATCGGACGGCCGGTGAAGGTGTCGATGATGATCACCTCGCCGTCCTTCACCACGTACTCCACGTCGTTGCGATAGAGATTGTGCGCCTTGATCGCCGTCTCGACGTGGTGCTTGAACTCCCAGTTCTCCGGATCGGCGATGTTGCCGATCCCCAGCAGGCCCTCGATCTTCTCCCACCCCTCATCAGTCACGCTGATGGTCTTGTGCTTCTCATCCACCGTGTAATCGCCGGTCAGGATCTTCGTCTCGCCCTGCTCAATCTCCTCGCCCATCTCGAGCTGCGGGATGATGCGGTTCACCCGCGCATATTTGTCGGTCGTCTGGTCCGTTGGTCCGCTGATGATCAGCGGCGTGCGCGCCTCGTCTATCAGGATCGAGTCCACCTCGTCGACGATGCCGTAGTAGTGGCCGCGCTGCACGCAGTCGGCCAGCTCAAACTTCATGTTGTCGCGCAGATAGTCGAAACCAAACTCATTGTTCGTTCCGTAGGTGATGTCCGCGGCATAGGCCTCGCGCCGCTGCGCATCGTCCAGGTCGTGGACGATCACGCCCACCTTCAACCCCAGGAACTCGTAGATCTTGCCCATCCACTCGGCGTCGCGCTTGGCCAGGTAGTCGTTCACCGTCACCACGTGCACGCCCTTGCCCGCCAGCGCATTCAGGTACACCGGCAGCGTGGCCACAAGTGTCTTGCCCTCGCCGGTCTTCATCTCGGCGATCTTGCCCGAGTGCAGCACCATCCCGCCGATCATCTGCACGTCGAAGTGGCGCATGCCCACCGCGCGCTTGCCCGCCTCGCGCACTACCGCAAAGGCCTCCGGCAGCAGCTCGTTCAGCGCCTCGTCCTCCGCGGCCTTGCGCACCTCTTTGTTTTCAGCGGTATCCGGCACGCCTTCCAGCCGCGCGGCGAAGCGGGCGCGAAACTCAACCGTCTTCTCGCGCAACTCCGCGTCGGAGAGCGCCTGCATCTTCGGCTCCCATTCGCTGATGGCGGCCACGGTCGGCATCATGCGTTTCACGACACGCTCGTTGTTCGTGCCGAAGATCTTGGTGAGTGCACTGCTGATCAAGGAATTCCTCTGGGCCCTTTCGACAATCCGGGCTGACTCCTTATTTTACGCGATCACGCGTACCACCGAATGCGCTGGCCGGGGGTGCAAAAACGGCCGCCCGGGCAGGAGAGCCCCAGGCGGCCGGCAAGGTGGTTTCAAGCGTCCTTTAGAGCAGTTTCACTGGGCATTTTCACTGTAGGTCTATACAGGAGCGCCACTGCCCGCGTGGCTTTTCCGTCAAGAAAAGCCACACTTCGCAGAGCTTGGCCGTACTCAGTAACAGTGAAAACGCTCTAAAACGCGTAACGCAGGCTGAACTGCAGTTGCCGCTCCGATGCGTAGGTCTGGCCCTTGGTCGTCACCTGCCCAAAGGTGCCGCTGGTGGGATTGTTCAGACTGCCATCATTGTTCGGCGTATCCCAGTTGGGGTGATTGGTGAAGTTGAACGCCTCCCCGCGGAAGGTCACCAGGTGATTGTCATGATTCGGGATCACATGGAAGCTCTTCTGCAACGCGATATTCCAGCTCTGGAAGCCGGGCGAGTAGATCGTGTTGCGAGTGCCGCGAGGTGCAAACGTTCCCGCCGCCGGTGTAGTGAAGACCGACGGGTCAAACCAATAGCCACTCGTCCCGAACTTGTGTGGCTTGGCAGGAGTGGCAGTCATATCCCAGCGCTGCGGCCCTGCACCCACGCCGACACCGCCAAAGTCATCGTTCGTGCTGACCGAGAACGGTTCCCCGGACTGCGCCTGCGTGGTGCCCGAGATTTGCCAGTTGCCCAGCGTCCCTTTCACCAGGCGATTGTCAAAGTTGTTGCCATACGGGATGTCCCACACGTAATTCACCACCAGCGTGTTGCGGATATCGAAGTCGCTGGGGCCATAGTTTGCGGTTGGGTCATAGTAGTTCGGCAGTTGATAGCTCTGGTCCGAGCCGAAGTCCATGCTCTTCGACCAGGTGTACGCCACTCCAAACAGCAATCCATGGCTGAGCCGGCGATTCAGATTCACTTGCATGGAGTGATAGATCGAACGGCCCGCATTGTCGATCTGCAGGATGCTCGAGAGCCCGCGATAGGGCCGCAGCGCATCCGTTGCCGTCACGCCCGGGTTTGCCTGCACGGTCCCCGGCTGCAACTGGTTCAACTGCTCCAGTTGCTGCAGGTGCAGTCCGCGCCGCCCGACGTAGGCCAGCGTAAAGGTCGCAAAGCTGGGAATGTCCTGCTCGATCGCCGCGTTCCATGACCACGCATTCGGATTGGGGAAGTTGTACGGTTGCGACGTCATCGACAAGGGAAGACGTGGCAGGACACCGCCCGTCGAGCCACCCGGATTATCGACGCCGCCGCCGGAGACGAACGTTGTCGGCTGGAAGGGCGCGTTGCCGCCCAGTTGCACCTGGTCGCTGATGCCAAGCCGCTGCGTGTACCGTCCCACGCCGGCCCGGATCACCGTGTTCGGCCGCACCTGGTAGGTCACACCCACACGAGGCTGGATATCCGTCCAGATGGTATTCGAATAACCAGGGTTCTTTCCCGTGAAAGACGCCTGCGGATTGGCCAGAATGTCGGCAGGCACGTGACCCTGTGCCGCACTCGGGAAATGTGAGCCAGGAATGACCACGCCGTTGTACTGATTGCCGCCCGAGATGGTGCCGGTGGTCGGATCGACTACAGGCGCCTGCGCCGGGTTCCATGCCGCCGGATCGAAGAAGGACTGGTTGCCCCACAGCGTGTCATACGGCCGCATGACGCTGTAGCGAGCGCCATACTCGATGACCATGTTCGGCTTGGCACGCCACGTATCCTGAGCGAAGGCCTCGTACATGTTGCCGCGGAAGAGCGTGTAGCTCTTGGTCCCGATCTCACCGTAGGTATCGAACAGGCCCAGTGCCGCGTTTGCCACCGCCGCACCGGAGCTCGGGAAACCACTGCGCGTATCGGTAAAGCGGAACTGTCCGTTCTGATTATTCGTCGAGCCGGGCGTCGTGCTGCTCACGCTGATCTGGTCGAAGTTGTTTTCACCCGAACGCTCCCATAAGCCTCCCACCTTGATCGTGTGGTTGCCAATCACCTTGGTCAGGTTATCGGCAAGATCGGTGATCACGCCGCCGGAGTGCGACGGATAGGGGCCGCCGTCCAGCGTCCCGAAGTTCGCGAGGTTGATGGTCGGAATCTTGTTCGGGATCAGCTTATCGGCCACGGGATACAGGTAGGGGAAGTTGATCCCGTAGTTGTTGCGGTTATAGAGACCGTTCGCCGTGTCGTAGCTGATGGTGATGTGATCGGCCGTCGCGGTAAAGCTGGCCTCGTTCACCATCGTCGGGTTCACCTCCCAGGTGTAGTGCAACGCGCCCACCTGGTTCGGCCAGTGCCACTTCTCCGGCGTGCGGTCGAAGTTGCCCGCAAACGGTGTGATGTAGTCCAGGTGATAACTCAACACCGAGAAGCGCAAGCGGTGCGCCTCTTTCGGCACGTAGTCCAGCACCAGCGTGTCCTTGCGCTGGTCCTGCGGATTGGGCAGCGACTCCTGCCAGTTGTAGGAAGCGGCGCTGGCGTTTGGCGCAGGATAGGCATTCAGCAGCGCCAGGCCGTTCGGGCTCAGGTCGCTCTGCGGTATCACGTTGTTCGGGTAAGGCTGGCCGGTCTTCGGGTTCATGATCTGGACCGGCTTCGAATAAAAGATGTTTGGCCCCAGAAGCTCGCTGAAATTTCCAGTCCGCATCAGCGCCGTCGGCACCAGTTGCTGCGCCGTCGGCGAGAGCCGGTAACGCACATATTCCTGGCCCGCCAGGAAGAACAGCTTCTGCCGCGACGTATTGAAGTGGCCCGGAATGTACACCGGTCCGTTCAGGTTCCAGCCAAACTGGTTATAGCGAAAGGGCTGCGGATGTCCGGAGATCTGCGGATCAGCAGTGTTGTTGTTGCGTATCCAGGTGTTCGCATTGAAGAACGAGTTGCGCAGATATTCAAACGCTGAACCATGGAAGTTGCTGGTGCCGCTCTTCGGAATCAGCCGCACCTGGCCGCCTGACGTGCGCCCGTATTCCGGCTGGTAACTGGTGGTCAGGATCTGCACTTGTGACGTCGAATCTACGTCCGCCGTCCCCACGCTGTTGTTGTTCGAGCGCGTGCGCACCATGGGAGATCCGTCAAACGTAAGAATGTTTTCCTCGGAACGGGAACCATTTACGTACAGCGTGTTGTCCAGGGAAAAACTAAACGAGGACATCGGCGCGTTGCGTGTGACGCCCGGCTCCAGTTGCGAAAGATAAAGCGGATTGCGTCCGTTCAGTTGGATGGACTGTACCTGCTGGGCCGTAACCAGTTGGCCCACCGAGGCGGATTCTGTTTGCAGGCGGTTTGCATTGGCCTGCACCGTCACCGTCGTCGTGGCATTGCCTGACTTCAGCGACACATTCACTTGTGCGCCAATGCTCGGATCCACATGGGCGCCCTGCTGCACCGCCGTCTGGAAGCCCTGCGCTTCCACGCTGACCGTGTAGCTGCCGCTGGGCACGTTGGTGATGGTATACGCGCCGACGCTGTTGCTGGTGACGTTGCGCACCTGACCGGTGGCATCGTTTTTCGCCGTTACTTTGGCATTGGGCACCACCGCGCCGCTCGAGTCGGTAACCGTGCCGGAGATCGATGAAGTGTCGGACTGTGCCAGCGCGCGTGGGCCGGCAACGAGGAGAGGAATTGTGGGAAGAAGTGCTGCGAACAGGAGAGCCCTGCTCACAGCGCGGAAGTTGGGCATTGGGGGATCCTCCGGGCTGCAAGTTTTGTTGCGGGGTGCGTTACCTTTTTCACGTTGCAAAAGTCTGGGAACGCTACCACAGCTCTCCCTTTTATGTGCCCTCCCTGTGTACTGTCAAGTCATTCAGCCGCAATTATGTTAATCTCTGCACCAATACAACGTTAGGCAACTCTCGATCCGCCACATGCATCTCGGCCTTCATTATTTTGCACGCGGATGCGTCCGATCGTAGACCTCCGCCACCTGTCGCACCGTGAGTTGCGTGTAGCGCTGCGTGGTCGAGAGCCGCTCATGTCCCAGCAACTCCTGGATCGCGCGCAGATCGGCGCCCTCCTCCAGCATGTGGGTACCGAAGGCGTGGCGAAGCGTGTGCGGATGCGTCTCCGGAGCCATGCCATGCGCCAGTGCCATGCGTTTCACGATCCGCCCAACGGACCGCGTCGTCAGCCGTCCGCTGCCCTTCACCCGCGCGCTCACCAGCAGTGCCTCCGTCTGCTTGCCCGCCGCGCTAAGCCGCTCCGCACGCTCCGGCAGATACGCGCGAATCGCCGCCGCCGCAGCATCGCCAAACGGCACCAGCCGCTCCTTCGCGCCCTTGCCGCGCACCAGCAGCGTCTCCGCCGCCCAGCGGATGTGCTTCAGGTCCAGCCCCACCAGCTCCGCATTGCGAATGCCGCAGCCATACAACAGCTCGAAGATCGCCGCATCGCGGGCCGCCCAGCCCGCCGCCTCTTCATCGCCTGCCGCATTGCTGTCCAGCGCGCGATTCATCTGCTCGATCGTCGGCACCCGCGGCAGATGCTTCGGCAGCTTCGGCGTCGACACCAGCGCCGCCGGGTTCTGCGGCACATGCCCCATGCGCGCCAGCCACTTGAACCACGACCGCACCGCCGCCAGCGCCCGCGCCGCCGAAGCCTTCGACAGCCCGCGCCCATACAGCTCCGCCAAATATGCGCGGATGTGCAGATGCTCGACCCGCCGTATATCGCACCGCGCGCCGAACTGTTTCGTCAGATACGCGATGAACTGCGCCAGCTCGCGCTCATAAGCCCGCAGCGTGTGTGCCGACGAGCCGCGCTCGCTGCGCAGCATCGCCAGATAGCCTTCGCGCAGCGTAACCAGCGACTGACTCATTCCGTACCTCGCACCGCTTTTGCCTTCGCCCGGGGATGATGCGCGCGATGCACCGCCTTCAACCGATCCATTGCAATGTGCGTGTACACCTGCGTCGTGGCGATATCGGAGTGGCCCAGCAGCGTCTGCACCGTACGCAGGTCGGCGCCGTGCCCCACCATGTGGGTGGCGCAGCTATGCCGCAGCATGTGCGGGCTTGCGCGGCCACCCGATTTGCTCTTCACCAGCTCCCAAATCCAGCCGCGCGTCAGCGTCCTTCCCTGCTGTGACAGGAACAAGCCACCGCTGCGGTTTCTTTTTACGAACATCGGCCGCCCGCGCTCCAGATATCCGGTCAGCGCTTCCACCGCAGCACGCCCCAGCGGCACCACGCGCTCTTTGTCGCCCTTGCCGCGTACCATCACTCGCCCCGCATCCAGTTGCAGGTCTTCGGTGCGCAGCCCGGTCAGCTCCGAGACCCGGACCCCGCCTGCATACAGCAGCTCCAGGATGGCGCGATCGCGCAGCGCCACTGCATCGCCCGCCGCACCAGTCGCTGCCACCGTCGCCGCGTCCAGCATCTCGGCGGTCTCGCTCTCCGCCAGCGCCTTGGGAAGCACCTTCCATGCCTTGGGCGACTCGATATTTACTGTCGGATTGTGACGGATGCGCTTGTCCAGCAGCAGCCATTTGTAAAAGCCACGCAAACACGAAAGCTTGCGCGCCACCGAACGCGCTTCGATCTGGTGCCGGTACAGATGGTCGAGGAATCCCGCGACCTCCCGCTGCTGCGCCGTCTCAAGCACCGCCTGCGTGCCTTCCAGATACTCCGCAAACATTTCAAGATCGCGCGCGTATGCCTCACCGCTCAGCGGACGCAGCCCCTTCTCTACCCGCAGATAGAGCAGGTACTCGCGCACCAGCGCCATGTTCGAAGCAGCCGCCACCGCTTCATTATCGGTTGTGTGTGAGAGATTAGCCGCGATCGGAGCGACGAGAACCAACTTAGCCAGCTATCGCCTGAAGTGAAGCGATCTCCTGCTTACCGGCACGGCCGCCACTCCGGGTGCCCCATCCTGAGCGAAGCGAAGGGTGGGATACCGCGAAAGCCCGCACCAATGTATCGTCATCCCGACCCCGAGCGGCAAAGTCGCACAGTGCAGAGCTCTGCTGCCTGATCATATTTTCTGCCGCTTCCACCGCCCCTGCCGGAAGAGCATCACGCTCGCCGCCACCATAAAAATCTCCGCCAGCACCACCGACAGAAACACGCCGTTCTCCGCCAGCCGAGTGCGATGCGCCAGCCACCACGCCAGCGGCAATTCCAGAATCCAGAAGCCCACCAGGTTCACGATCGTCGGCGTAATCGTGTCGCCCGCCCCGTTGAAGGCCTGCATCATCACCATGCCAAACGCATACGCGACGTTGCCGCAACTGAAGATGCGCAGCGAATTGGCGGCAATGCGCGCCACTGCCGGATCGTTGGTGAAGACACTTACGATGGGCGGCGCGAACAGGAAGAACACCACTCCCATCGAGCCCAGAAACACCATGTTCCACAAGCCCGTCCGCCACACCGAGCTCTCTGCGCGATCCGGCCGTCCCGCGCCCAAGTTCTGGCCTACCAGCGTTGCCGCGGCATTGCTCAGCCCCCACGATGGCAGCAGGATGAAAATGATGATCCGTATCCCGATCGTGTAACCTGCCAGCGCCGCCGAGCCGAAGACGCTGACAATGCGCACCAGCCCGATCCAGCTCGCCTGCGCGATCAGGAACTGCAGAATGCCCGTCGATGCCACGCGAATGAGCCGGAACATCACCTTCAGGTTGAGCCGCATCTGGTGCACGCCAATGCGCATCCGCTCCGTGCCGCGCGCCAGCCGGTAAAACTGGTAGAGCACGCCAATGCTGCGGCCGGTAAATGTCGCCGCGGCCGCGCCCGTCACGCCCATCCGCGGGAATGGTCCGAGCCCGAAGATCAGACATGGATCGAGCGCCAGGTTGATGATGTTCGACACCCACAGCAGCCGCATCGCCACCGCAGCATCGCCCGCGCCGCGAAAGATCGCGTTGTTCAGAAACAGCAGCAGCAGCACGCCGCCACCGCCCAGCGCAATGCGTGTATAGCCTGATCCAGTCGCCACAATCGACGGTGTGCCGCCGGCCAGGCGCAGCAGTTGCGGCGCGTAGTGGATGCACGGAATCGCGATCAGCACCGAAACCGCCAACGACAGCAGGATGCCCTGCATCGCGCCGACCGCCGCGCCCTCGGGATCCTTTTCGCCGATGCGCCGCGCCACCATGGCAGTCGTCGCCATCCCCAGCCCCAGCCCGACGGCGATGATCAAGGTCAGCATCGACTCGGTCAGCCCCACCGTCGCAATCGCATCCGGTCCCAGCCGGCCCACCCAGAAAATATCCACTACGGCAAACAGCGACTCCAGCACCATCTCTAGCACCATCGGAATCGCGAGCAGGATGATGGCGCGATTCAGGCTGCCGGTGGTGAAGTCGCGATGCGACCCGCGAATTGCCTCCCGTATAGCCTGCCAAAGGGTCGGCTGCGCCAGCTCGGTTTGTGCCGTCTCTGGTTGCAAATCACGCTCGCTTTCTTATTTCGGAGCTCTAGTGTGGTGAGCTTCACTTCCCTTACACAAGCCTGTCATCCTGAACGTAACCGAAGGTGGAGTGAAGGACCTGCTGTATCTTCCGTTCCATATCGGCGCAAAGCGCCGCTCAACCAACCCTCGTTGTCTTAAGCCAGACAACACGAGCGCACCCGGATAGGTCTACACCCGCAGGAAAAATTTCAGCGACCGCCCGAAGGATCCGCCGACGCAGCCGTGTCCAGGTCTACAAATCCATACGGGCCGTGATATACCCCAGGCGCATAGCAGTTGTTATCCTCCGCATAATTCTTCGGACACCCGCCGGTGAACTCAGGTCGCCGCGGCGACAACGCATACTGCCACACCACCGCATCCGGCAGCCCCAGTGCCGCCGACGGTAGCCGCGGCTTGCTCTCGATCGCGCACCCCGGCGACGGCGGACACTCCTCCCGCGCCACCCACAGCGGAATCTTCCACGAGCCGGCCTGCCGCTCCATATCCTGCGCCGTCGTGATGGTCCCGCCCTTGCCGTCATCCACCGGCAATCCGGAGCAGTACACACCGCCATGCCATCCCGCGCGGCGCACCGCATCCACCCAGCCCAGGACATAGGAGAGCTGCTCCGGCAACAGCCGTCCGCCCTCCTCCTGATCGAGAAAGATCAGCGCTCCCTTGGGAAATCCCTCACTCGCCGCCGCCACCACCGCCGCCGCCGCATCGCTGCGTCCCAGGGACGTCGCATCCTTACCCTTTAATTCCTTGTCTAATCGCCCATTCCACAGCAGCATGAAGCCGAATCCGCGATCCCGCAGCACCGCGCGCTTGCCTGTCCAGGTATTGGACTTCGCCCCCGGAGGCGTATTCAGCCAATAACTCGTGTAACTGAAAGACTTATGCAAAGCGCCCAGCATGGTGTCGCCGGGATAATCGTTGCGATCCATCCCATTGAACGCCTGCGCCCACGCCGCGCCATTCACCATCATCACCGCAGCCATCAGCCACGTCTTAACCCGCATCCGGCCTCCTCGTTCTCCTGCCGTTTACAGTGCCTTTTGGGTAAACCTTTATCATGGAAGCAGGAGCACGCTTGACCCTGACTCTACCTGCACACCTCTCCGCCAGCGACTTCAACCGCGCCGTCCTCGCGCTCGGGCCGCGCACCGCTGTCTTCGATTGCGACGGCACCCTCTGGAGCGGCGACGCCGGCTACGGCTTCATGCTCTGGTCCATCAAGACCGGACTCGTCTCCCGCAATGCCGCCGACTGGATCGACTCCCGCTACCGCCTCTATCGCACCGGCAAAATCTCCGAACTCGCCATGTGCGGAGAGATGGTGCAACTCTACACCGGCCTCGAAGAGACCGAGCTCCGCCGCGCCGCCGCGACCTTCTTCCACAGCCAGATTCATCCCCACATCTTCCCCGAGATGCAGCGCCTCGTCGCCGATCTCCACGCCACCGGCTGCGAGATCTGGGCCGTCAGCTCCACGAACAACTGGGTCATCGAAGAAGGTGTGCGCGACTTCGGCATCCCGCCGGAGCGCATCCTCGCCGCACGCGTCGCCGTGGTGAACGGCCTCATCACCAGCACGCTCATCGATGTCCCCACCGACGATGGCAAGGCGCTCTCCCTGCAGCGTGTCGACCTCGCACAGCCGGATGTCGTCTTCGGCAATTCCATCCACGATGCCGCCATGCTCGCAATCGCCCGTTCGCCATTCGCAGTCAATCCAACCCCGGCTCTGCTCGAAATCGCCGGCCAACGCAACTGGCCGGTCTTCATTCCCGCCGCCGTCGCCGAAGGCGCACACTAGTGGGGTGATCGTTAGTGCTGCAAAACTTTGTCATCCTGAACAAAACCGAAGGTGGAGTGAGGGACCTGCTGTATCTTTCGTTCAATATCGGCGTAAAGCGCCGCTCAACCATGCTGCGAACTTCTGAGTCACCAGACTAGTCACGCAATGCCACCGCCCACCACAAACCTGCGCATCGCGGCCCTGCAGCCCAGCATCAGCATCATCCTCGATCGCCTCGACGCGCTCGACACGCTCGTCGCCTGCACGCGCTACTGCGTCGATGCCGTGCCCGCGCTGGCCGAGCGTTCCATCACCATCGTCAAAGACTCATGGTCGTGTACGACGGACGAGATCCTCGCCGCACGGCCCACGCTGGTCCTCGCCTGCGTGCCCTATCGCATGGAGTCGCTCGCCGCGCTGCTCAAGTCCGGCTGCCCCGTCGTCTCACTAGCGCCCCACACTCTCGCCGACATCTATGCCGACATCCGCCTCCTCGGCTCCATCGTGCATCGCGTCGAAGCAGCCGAGGTGCTCGTCGATGAAATGCAGCAGGAGATTGCGTCAACGAGCGCGAAGACCGCAAGTGACGGACCGCGGCCCGTAGTCTATTGCGAAGAATGGGGTAAGCCGCTCATACACTCGCAGCCCTGGGTCGCAGAACTGGTCGAAGCCGCCGGCGGACAATTCCTCGGCGACGCCGCAAAGCAGACCACTGCGGAAGCCGTCGCCGCTGCCGATCCCGACGCGATGGTCTTCTGTTGGTGCGGCGCGGGTGACCGTGTGCCGCTCGACCGCGTGATTGCGCGGCGTGGCTGGCAGGACCTGCGCGCCGCCCGCGATGGCCGCATCTTCTGCATTGCAGACGAGTGGCTCAACAGCCCCGCACCCAGCATCCTGCTTGGCTTGCGTGCACTTGCCGCCGCGCTCCATCCCTCCCTATACGATGCACAGGAAAGGCCTCGCACTTTTCATACAGTCGCGAGCGCCGGAATTACCATCTAGGGATCAAGTGACGGAACACCAAAAGTCAGATGCAGCGACCGCATCGAGCGTCAACAACCCGGCCGAACCGCGACCTGAATCGCGCAATGACATCAAGACGGTGCGCGCCGTCTCCGCTGCCCTGATACTGCGCGGCGACGAGGTGCTGATCTGCCAGCGCCGTCCCGATCAGCCGCTCGGCTCCAAGTGGGAGTTTCCCGGCGGCAAGATGGAGCCGGGCGAAACCGCCGAAGAAGCCCTGCGCCGCGAGCTTAAAGAAGAGCTCAGCATCGACGCCGTCATCGGCACCCTCGTCGCGCATATCCGCCACAACTACCGCAGCGGCGGAGCCGTCGATCTGCAATTCTTCCTGGTCCGGGAATACACCGGCGAGGTTACCAACCTCATCTTCCAGGATGTCCGCTGGTGCCCGCTGCGCAATCTGCCGGAGTACGACTTTGTCACCGCCGACCGTAATCTCGTCCGCGACCTCGCCGCAGGCAAGTTGCTGTAGTCAGAAAAAATCAGCCCTCGCCGCCGGTAAGCTTTTGTAGTTAGAAAATCAACTGATATACGTAGCCCATCGATAGCGCCACGACAAGCGCCGCCGTTGCCCACGCAATCACATTCATCCATCGCGGATTGACGAAGCGCCCCATCAGGTCCTTGCGGTTGATCAGCAGCAGCATCATCACCAGGATCACCGGCAACAGCACGCCGCTCAGCACCTGCGTCTCCACCACCACCTTCATCGGCTGGATGTGCGGTAGCAGCACCACCCCCGCGCCGCCTGCGATCAGCAGCGTGTAGAGCCAGTAAAAGGCCGGCGCCTCGCTGAACTTCTTATCCACACCGGACTCGAAGCCCAGACCCTCGCACACCGTGTACGCGGTCGAGAGCGGCAGAACCGAAGCCGCAAAGAACGACGCATTGAACAATCCAATCGCGAACAGCAGGTAGGCATACTCCTTAGCCAGCGGCTTCATCGCCTCCGCCGCATCGGCGGGCACGTTGAGCGGCCCAACCCCATGTGCATACAATGTCGCCGCACACGCCACCACGATGAACCACGCCACCACATCGGTGAAGATCGACCCGACAATCACATCCAGCCGCGACGCCGCATAATCCTTCACCGCAACGCCCTTCTCCACCACCGACGACTGCAGATAAAACTGCATCCACGGGGCAATGGTGGTGCCGATCACCGCAATCGTCATCGAGATATAACCCGGCGTATGCCACACGCTCATCGGGGGCGACTTGACCGTAGCCAGCATGGCTTCCCGCCAGCTTGGCCCCGAGAGCACTCCGGTGATGATGTACGCGATGTAGAAGACGCTGGCCGCGAGAAAGACCTTCTCCACGCTCTTGTAGTCGCCCTTCACCAGCAGCAGCCATACCAGCAGCGCACACACGGGCACAGAGATATACCTGCTGATGTGAAACAGCTCCAGCGAGCCTGCGATTCCGATGAACTCCGTCACCACCAAGCCGAAGTTCACGATCAGCAGCAGCACCATGGTGACGAACGTGGCCCGCAGCCCGAACTCCTCGCGGATCAGGTCGCTCAGCCCCTTGCCCGTCACCACCCCCATGCGCGCGCACATCTCCTGCACCACGATCAGCGAGATGGTGATCGGCAGAATGGTCCACAGCAGCGAATAGCCAAATTGCGCGCCGGCCCCTGAATAGGTCAGGATGCCGCCCGCATCGTTGTCCACGTTCGCAGTGATGAAGCCCGGCCCCAGCACCGCGAGGAACAGCAGAATCCGGCCTTGCCATCGCTTCAACATGCGCTCATCCAGAGTGGGTTGTCAGGGTCAGCAGGAGAGCGCCAAGCAACGCCGGTGCGCACGGCCCACAGGCGAACATATCAGAACCAGGCGATTCTGTTGAAGCCTCGCTTGTGCGGTCAGGTTTGTCGGTCAGAATGAGTCTGAGATCGGAACGCCGAGGCGCTCGAACCTGCTTTCGGCAGCGAGAATTGGAATGGATATGCTGCGTCTCCATGGCAAGATCGCATGCTACGCATTCTCAGCGGAGGCGCAAATGCAGCGAATCGCCGGGCCTGTGCAGCGGATGGCATGGTGCGCAAAACGCGCCGGGCCGCATACTGCTTGCATGCTCACACTTGCCAAGGCCGCTCTGCTTGTCGTTGCGCTGCTCCCCTTGACTGCCTTTATTCAGGACGACGCTACGAGTTCAACACCCCAATACACCA
Organism: Acidobacteriaceae bacterium; assembly: GCA_030838385.1. Taxonomy (GTDB): domain Bacteria; phylum Acidobacteriota; class Terriglobia; order Terriglobales; family Acidobacteriaceae; genus KBS-83. The sequence goes on along the minus strand of JAUTWX010000404.1, from coordinate 3,985 downwards.
GCGACGCCCAGCTCAAAATGCCGGAGAACTATCGGGAATGGATATATCTCAGCTCCGGCTTCGACATGAGCTATAACAAGGCTGCCATGGCAGGGATGCAGGACCATCACATGTTCGACAACGTCTTCGTGAACCCCGCCGCCTACAAGGCATTTGTAAAGACCGGTACCTGGCCGGACAAAACAATGCTCGTCCTCGAGGTGCGCGGGGCGGAAGGAAGAGGATCCATCAACCAGAAGGGCAACTACCAGAGCACCGTCATGGGCCTTGAGGTGCACGTCAAGGACGAAGCGCACTTCCCTGGCAAGTGGGCCTTTTTTGGTTTCGACGACGGCAAGACCGCCAAAATGATCCCCACCACGGCCGACTGCTACAGCTGCCACTTAGAGCATGCAGCCGTGGACACCACATTCGTCCAGTTCTATCCAAGCCTGCTGCCCATTGCGAAGAGTAAGCAGACGTTCTCCGCCGCATATCTGAAAGAGCTGCCTACGCCCGCGCAGAAGTAGCAGATCGAGGCTTCTACGTCCGCCCGCGCAGAAACGAGATCACGTCATCCGCCTCGACAATGCCTACCAGCTTGTCCCCGCTGTTCACCACCGGCAGCGTGCGCAGGTTGTACTTGTCGAAGAGCTCCGCCACCTTGTCCTCGTCCGTGTCCACGCGGCAATGGATTGCCTGCCCCTCGACCAGCTCCTTCAGTTGGCTCCCCGGCTGCGCCAGCATCAGACGCAGCAGCGGCACGCTGCCCTTCAGCGCGCGATGCTCATCGATCAGGTAGATTTCGGTTACCGTCTCGGGATCGCCCTCGAACTGGCGCAACGCCTCCATCGCCTCGGAGACCGAACCCTCATGCGATACCGCGACAAAATCCGTGGTCATGTAGCCCGCCGCAGAGTCTTCGCGGAACTCCAGCAGCTCCTCGACCTCCTGCCGCTCCTCCGGCTCCATGCTGTCGAGAATCGCGTCGGAGTGCGCCTCCGGCAGATCGGCCAGCAGATCGGCCGCTGCATCCGGATCCATCTCTTCGACAATATCCGCCGCGCCCTCGGAGCCGAGCGAGGCCAGCAGCGTGCGCTGCAGCTTCGGCTCGACCTCTTCCAAGGCCTCGGCCGCCGTCTCTTCATCCAGCGTCTGGAAGACGGCTTGCCGTTCCGCCGGCGCCAGCTCTTCCAGAATGTCCGCGATATCCGCCGGGTGCATCTGCGCCAGGCGCTCGTGCTCGATCTTCAGCCGCACCCGCCGCGCCGGATCGACCTCGATCACGTCCACGAACTCCCACGGAATCACCTTCGCCGGAATGCGGTTGGCGATCGCGGCAATCCGCGCCGCCGGCAGCAGGCCCTTCAGCATCCGCCGCGTCGCGCCGCGCAGCCCCACCTCCACCTGCGTCACCTGCAGTGGCGTGCCCCGCTCCACCGACTGCCAGCGCAGGTCAACGTCATTCACGCGGACCACCTTGCGTCCGTACACGTCGATGATCTGCCGGTCCAGCAGATCCTGGCGCAGCAGTAGCGCATTCTCGTGCTGATTCGCGGATTGTGGCTCGGTTCCCGCCGCCATCACCAGGCCACCCGCCTCGGTCAAACGCAACGCCTGAATGTCGATATACTCGCGCCCACGCGCACTCTTCACCACCAGTGCCAGCACGCGGCCCGCTTCCTGCCCCGTCCCGACCGCCACATCCGCGACGCGCCCCCGCATCTGGCCGCCGGCATCCACCACCGGCGCGCCTTCGAGCAGCGTCAGACTGCACTCCTGGCCGTTGTTCGCATGGCCGTTCGCATGGCCATTCGCATGCATTGGCGCGATCTCCTGGGGGAGTCTAGAGCATTTCCTGTTGCCGTGAGATACAGAGACTTCTTCTGCGTGGTTTTCCTTGGAGCAAGCTGCAGCTATAGCTCAGATGGGATTAGTGCAGCGCGGGTGGTCCCTCATGCACGTGACGGATCACGATGGTATCGCCCTTGAACTCGACCCGGTCGTAGTCGCGCCCCTGCGACTGCACATAGCAGCCGCACTCGGTGTTGGCATGGTGCGCCAGGGTGATACCGTCTTCCGTTCCCTTCAGCTCGCGCTCCGCCTGCTCCACCTTCATCTGAGCATCGCTCGCCGCTTTAGTCGTCGCATCGCTCTTGTTCGCCTCCTGCGCCTTGCTGGCAGCATCGGCCTTCGTCTGTGCATCGGCGACTTCGGCCTTCGCATCCGTCAATTGCTTCTGCTCATCGGGGGTCAGCTTCTCGGTACGCACCGGCACGGGCGCCTGCTGCGCCGGCGTCCCGGGGGTGAGTTGGGGAGCCACAAGCATCAACGACAACAGCACAGTCCACATAAACAGCATCTCTCCGCTCTTTCGATCCTATCGCGTTTAGTCCCAAAACCGCAGAGCCCGCCGGGGCCGACGGGTCGTGCGGTTGCGCCTGGCCTCCTAGCGAACGCGGGCGTTGTGCTTGTCCTTGGAAATCGATCGCGAAATATTGTTCTGCCGGCGCGTCAACGCAGCTTTGTCGCCACCTGTCAGGTGGCCGCCATCGGCCCGACGCATGGCATGTTCTTCACGATTCACGCTCCGCTCGCGGCTCTCCACATTGCGTGTCTCGCCGCGGGTCAGCTGGCCGCTGCGAACGCCCTGGGCGATGCGCCCCTGCTGGTCGTTCTTCCGGTTCTGGATCGTCTGGCACGTCGCCTGGGCGAAAGCAGCGCCGGTCAACATAATGCAAAGTCCCGCGATCGCCAAAATCTTGCGGTCCAGAATCTTTCGTGCGTTCATGGTCGTTCTCCTCAGTAAGTTCAGTTGCCGGCCCTGGCTCTGCCTGGGCTCTGCGGGAAGAAACCCCCCGACCCTCCACGAATGTTTCGCGCAACCTCTTGCCAATGTGTCGGTCGTACTCAGATGCGCCGGAAAGATGGGCATCCGTCACGTGCGCAAGAGGCTTCACCTCGGCCTATCCTTGACATAGCGATAGGTTGCAAAGCAAACTGCCGAAACACGCGCTGCTGCATGCCGCCGGGCTCTGCGACAGCATCCGAGGACCCAAGAGGAGTGAGAGTGACCGGATCCCAGGCAAGCCGCATTACCTATACGCTTGATTCCTCCCTCGACAGCGTGAACCGCGTTGAGCAGACCGCAGAACAGGTGGCACAGAAGGCCGGATTTGATGATGACGAGGTCTTCCGTGTCTCCATGGCGGCCCGCGAAGCAGCCGTCAATGCAGTGCTGCACGGCAACGCCTACAGTCCCGACAAGCGCATCACCGCATCCTTTGAGACGACACCCAAATCGCTCGTCATCCGCATCACCGACCAGGGCCCCGGTCTCGACCCTGCGACTTTGCCCGACCCCCTCGCGCCGGACAATCTGCTGCGCGGCTCCGGCCGCGGTATCTTTCTCATCCGCTCCTTCATGGATGAGGTAGAGTTTCGTATGCTCAACCCCGGCACTGAGCTCACCCTTATCAAGCACCTTGTAAGTGCCTAACCCATAGCATTTCCGCTATTAGCCGCAGTCATCTCTAGGAGGATCTCTCAGTGAGCAGCGTTAAAATCTCGACCCGTCAGGTCGACGGGGTCACCATTTTGGATATGAGCGGGCGCATCACCCTCGGCGAAGGCAGCGTACAACTCCGTGATGCCGTGCGCGACCTTCTGGCCAAAGGTCAGAAGCACGTCCTGCTCAACCTCGGCGATGTCACCTACATCGACAGCTCCGGCATCGGTGAGCTGGTCAGCGCATTCACCACAGCCAAAAACCAGGGCGGCGAGCTCAAGCTCCTGAACCTGACCCGCAAGGTTCACGACCTGCTTCAGATCACCAAGCTCTACACCGTCTTCGACGTGAAGGACGACGAGGCCAGCGCCATCGCCTCCTTCAAAAAGTAACCACTCCGCGCATCACACACAGCAGAGGCTGCCCGCCAGGGCAGCCTCTCTGCGTTACAGCACTCATTGGCATCGCCACAGAAGCGGGTGCCCACATCTCGCTTTT
>JAUTWX010000378.1 GCA_030838385.1 Acidobacteriaceae bacterium | reverse complement strand
CCGCCGTCAGCGGCTCAGCCTCGAGCTTGGCGCGGAACAGGTCGTGGTTGGCCACTTCCAGGTAGTTCAACTTGCCAAATACGACGACATCGCCAACCGTCTTCGCCGACTCGCGCAACACCTGCGGGATCAGCACCCGACCCTGCGCGTCCATCTCGGCCACCTGGCCGTAATAACTCGTGCGGTCCAGCCACCTCTTCACTGCTACATCACGCGAATTGAGTGCCAGATCTTCCTTCTTCTGCCACTCCGGCATCGGCCAAATCTGTGCCCGTTCACCATTCACGCTGGTGATAAAAAATTGCGCGCCGTAGAGCTCGTCGACCACCCGCTTGAAGTCGGCAGGGATCTTCAACCGGCCTTTTTCGTCCACGCGGGTTGGGTGATTGCCACGAAACATTGGTCCAAACCCGCCTCAGAGGTGCTACGCTGCTTCCATCGAAGTGATTTCTGGAGTGATTGACTACTTTTGACCACTCTTGACCACTTCAATCCACATCCTAGCCCAGCTTTCCTGCCCGGCAAATGGGAAAAGCGAAAAGCCATTCAGGCAACGTTATCGCTTAGGCGAAACCACAAGATGATGTAGAAGAATGCTTTCTCCTATCTACTCATGGTGTTTAGTTTCTGGATTCCCCCGCTTCGGAAGCCCTTGTCAGATCAGAAAATTCGCGATATACGCCTTTTCTTCGCCATTACGACGGTCATGAAAATGACCCGACCAGGGGATTCCCTGTTGAAAACCAGGCCGAAATTCACCTCCGTCTGAGGAAAACTCGTCCCGACCATTCGAACTGTTTTGCTTAATGTGCGCGATGGTGCGCGCGGAGTCGCAATTGCTGCACCCAGAGCAGATAAACCAGCACCAGCACGTTGAGCAGGGTGATGCCCACCTTTACCCAGGTGAAATGCCGAATAATTTCGAATATCTCCCAGGGCAGGAACGATGCGGTGAGGCCGATGGTGAGCCACTCGGCCCAGGTCTTCTCCAGCGCGAGTCCGATGCCTTCCACGAAATCCAGACCGGCCTTGAGGAAGATGCCCGCGCTGATGAGCCGCATCTTGTGCGGCGTCAGCAACTGCACCTTGTCCAGCAGGAGGTTGACGAAGTGGCTCTCCGGGTCGATCCGCAGCGCCAAAGCCGTGCGCAGCAGCATATCCCCAATGTCGCGATGCAGCAGGCGGACGACACCCAATCCCAGCAGGACGAAGAGCACACCCTCCAGGATCTTGAATGTGCCAATGGTGATGAGCCAGCGATCGTGGCGATGCCCCGTCCGGCGATGCTGCATCTCTGATCTCTGCGTCTGTTGGTTGGCCATTCGCCCCTACGTATTAGACCATCTCACGCGCGCCGGTTCTGCTCCGGGTCGACGCCGCGAGCGCGTTTCACGAGGCCAGGCGCCGCAACACGAGCCGCATCTTTTATAGAGAACGCATCGGGCAGGCGGCCGGTTCCGCGGCAGCCGAACAACCAGAGGCGGTTCGCACAGCGCAGCAGCCCGCCATCTACACTTTGAGTATGCCCAGCGCTCCTGCGATGACCGGCCGGGGAGCAACCTCCGAGCAGCAGCGAAAACAGCGGCTCTCGTTCACGACCGACCAGTGGGTTCCCTTTCCAGTGGATCGCGTGTTTGCCTTTTTCGCCGATCCGCTGAACCTGCCGCGGCTGATGCCTGCCTGGCGGGAGGCACGCATCGACAGCCTCGAATTGCAGACGCCGGACGGTGGAAGCATCCCGCATGCGGCGGGCCGCGGCTCGCGCATTCTCTTGAGCTTCCGGCCTATCCCGCTGTTTCCGGTGCGGCTGCGCTGGCTGGCTCTCATCGACGACTACATGGCCGATCATCATTTCTGCGATCTGCAGGTGACAGGACCGTTCGGCTATTGGCGGCACTGCCACCTGGTGGGCGCGGAGGCGCATGGCGATGTGGAGGGCACGCGCGTGACCGATGTAGTGGACTACGCGTGGCCGGCAGGCCCGGTCAGCTCCATTCTGGTCAGCTCCATCCTGGATGCGCTCGGCGGCCGTCTGCAGATCCGGCAGCTCTTCCACTATCGCCAGCGGCAGTTGCTGCGCCTGCTGCGCAATGCGACTCCCTCCTGAAACAACTTCGCGGAACGCAGCTCGCCTGACGGTGCTATGCTCCGCGTACTCCCTTCCCCGTACTGTTTAGACAGTCTCCTCCCCGGCCCCAAGCGAGATTGGCTCACGCGTCATTGGTAAATCGTCGCCCCTATCCTCGCCCGTAGAGAGAGGTGCACTTGGCGGTTCTTCTTCCAACGCTCGTTCCCGTGCAGGATGCGGAGGCCGTTGGCCGCTCCGCTCTGCGGAAGGCCAGCCTTCGGCTGCTGCCTCTGCTTGCAATCGGCTACGGCGTCGCCTACATGGATCGCGTCAACATCAGCTTTGCAGCGCTGCAGATGAACCGTGACCTGCATTTCAGCGCGTCCGTATACGGTTTTGGCGCGGGACTGTTCTTTCTCAGCTATGCGGTATGCGAGGTGCCGTCCAACCTGCTGCTGGTTCGCTTCGGCGCGCGACGCTGGCTTGCCCGCATCATGTTCACCTGGGGCGTGCTCTCGATCGGCATGCTGTTCGTGAAGACGCCGCACCAGTTCTATGTCATGCGATTTCTGCTCGGCGTGGCGGAGGCGGGATTCTTCCCCGGCATCATCTACTATCTCTCGCGCTGGTTTCCGCTGGCGTATCGCTCTCGAGCGGTGAGCCGCTTCTATATCTCGCTGCCGCTCAGCTCGGCGGTGATGGGAGCGCTCGCTGGAGCGCTGCTGCACCTGGGTGGTCGAGGGGGCTTGGCCGGGTGGCAGTGGCTGTTTCTCATCGAAGGTCTCCCTGCGCTTGTGCTCAGTCTCGTCTATCTGCGGTGTCTGCCGGATAGCCCGGACAAGGCTGGCTGGCTCAACGCGGAAGAATTGGGCTGGCTCCGCGAGGCGCTGTACAGAGACGATGCTGCCGCAGGGGCCGTACACAGCGGCAGTGAAGTGCTGCATGCGCTGCGCCAGGGTCGTGTCTGGGTGCTCGGCTTTGTCCTGCTCTGTCTCTATCTGGGGTTCTATGGCTACACCTTCAGTGCGCCGGCCATGATCCAGAGCGTGACCGGATTCAGTGTGACCCATGTCGGCTTTGTCGTCGCACTCATGGGGTTGATCGGTGCACTGGCCATGCTGGGGAATGGGGCTCACTCGGATCGAACGGGCGAGCGCCACCGGCACATCGCGCTTCCCTGCGCGCTTGCAGCGGCGGGCTTCGTGATGGCAGGGTTGTCGAACCGCCCGGCGATCGTACTCTCTGGCTTCGCTCTGGTCGGAATCGGGATGTGCGCCGCGAATGCTCCCGTCTGGAGCATTCCGACGGAGTTTCTCTGCGGCGGGTCCGCGGCAACCGGCATCGCTGCCGTCAACATGATCGCGATCCTCGGCGGCTTTCTGGGACCGTATTGGATGGGGTTGGCCGCTGACCTTACCGGAAGCTACCACCGCGGACTGATGTCCCTCGCCGTACCGTCGCTGATAGCGATGCTCATCATGGAAGGCATCCGCCGCGACGCATTGCGGCGAAAGACCAGGCGCGCCGCTCCATGCTGATCCGCCTGGGGTTGATCCGCCTGGGGTTGATCCGCCTAGGTCAGATCACCTTGCCGCGAAACAAAAAGATGAGCTCGATGACCAGGATGATGACCACCGCCGACTCCAGCAGGAAGGCCCGGCTCTGGTTGAACTGGTCGACCATGAAGCGGTAAAGATCGCCGGCCGTGTCCAGCTTCTGGGTGACAAGATTCTTGTAATCCGGCACCCCTACCTTGGTGGCGGCGAGCCGGTAGAGTCTTGCGGCGAACATATCGCTAAGGAACTTGATCGCATTGTCGGCATGCTCGGTGAGCTCCATCACCTCCAGCAGCAGGCTGTAGAGTGCGTTCGCCGAGCGTGCCATGCGCCAGCGGCGCAACGGACCGGTCCCCTGTTCAAGAGACGTGTACACACTCTCCAGCTCGCGTGTCAGCAATTCGTCGTAGTGCCGGAACTCCAGCAACTGCGAGTTCGCATACTCCAGCAGTTGGATCGCCGTCTCCGCGCCGGCAGGCGTGTCGTAGAGAAACGCCGCGTTCCAGCCGATCACTGCGAGGTCATTCGGATAGAAGGAGATGCGAGACTGCAACACCTCGTTCGACTCGCTCTCCGCAAGACGCGTACCCTCGCCACGAACGATCTGCGCCACCAGCGGGCCGTGTCGCTCCAGCAGCTCGATCGCGGAGGGCACTCCGGCAATCTCCCGCACATGGAAGACGAAATAGTCTTCGCTCAGCCACTCTTCATACGGTTTCACCAGCGCCGGCGCAGCGCGCTCCAGCCGCTGCTTCACGATGCGGGCTGCATGAGCAGAGAAGTCGACGTCCCAGACCCAGCGGCTGGCCAAACGGACAAGCGTCTCCCAGTCCCCGGCAAAGGGGAGCTGGAAGACGACGCTGAGCACGCCGTAGTCGTAATACTTGATCTCGCCATGCAGCCGCTCGCCGCTCTCCAGCACCAGCGGCTCAATCTGCTCCAGCACCGGCGGGCGTTGGTAGCGAATGTATCCCGGCGCAGGATGCTTCATGCTGGGCTGAGAGATGGTGCGCGCTCTGATGATTTCGCCCAGGCGTGTCAGTTGAATCTCTTCGCACACATCGAACTGAATCAGGACGAAGACCGTGCCGGTCAGCGCGGCAATCGGTTGCGGCGCTTCACTGCGCTCCGGATATTCCGAAGCCGCAGCCGCCGCAGTTGGCAGGAGATCCGGCATGCAAGCTCATCCTACGCGCCGCTTCGTTCTGGCTGAGAAGCTCAGCGCGCAACCAGACGGCGCTTCGTTATCGGCTTGAGCAGCGGCTCGAGTTTTTCGAGCGCTGCCTCCACGCTGATTCCGTGCTTCGCCCGCAGAGCCTCGACCTTGCCATGCTCGATGAAACGGTCCGGCCAGCCGATGCGCACTACCGGCGTATGCAGGCCCATCTCATTCAGCGCCTCCAGCACGGCTGAACCGAAGCCGCCCATCAGCACGTGATCTTCGAAGGTGACGAAGGCCTGGACCTTGCGCGCATAACGAGCGAGCATCTCGCGATCGAGCGGCTTCACGAAACGCGGATTGATGATCGCGGCGGAGCGGCCCTCGGCTTCCAGCGCGTCTGCGAGCTCGGTCGCCATCGGCAGCAGCGCACCAAGTCCAAGAACAGCGATCTCGTCTCCATCGCGGATGACCTCCGCTTTGCCGATCGGCAGTGCCGCCGGTTGCGCCTTCACCGTCGCGCCGGGTCCGGTGCCGCGCGGGTACCGGATGGCGCTGGGGCCGTTGTGTTCGAGTGCGGTCTGCATCATGTCTGCCAGCTCGTCTTCGTCCTTCGGCACCATGTGAATGACGTTGGGGATGCCGCGCAGGTAGCTGATGTCGAAGAGCCCGTGGTGCGTCGCGCCGTCGTCGCCGGAGAGCCCGCCGCGATCCATGCAGAAGATCACCGGCAGATTCTGCAGGCAGACGTCATGCACGATGGGGTCGAAGGCGCGCTGCAGAAAGGTTGAATAGATGGCGCAGAACGGCCGGTAGCCCTTGGTCGCCATGCCCGCGGCAAAGATGACCGCGTGCTCTTCGGCGATGCCGACATCGAAGTAGCGCGTGGGGTGGTGCGGCCGGTAGAGGTCGAGAGCGGTGCCGTTGGGCATGGCGGCCGTGATGGCGACGACTTTCTCGTTATTGTTGGCGAGCGTCACCAGCGTCTCGGCAAACACCTCGGAGTAAGTACGCTGGCCGACCGGCTTGGTATCGCCGGTCTTCGGATCGTAGGGGCCGAGGCCGTGGAACTTCTTCACCTTCTCCAGTGCCGGCTGGAAGCCACGGCCCTTCTGCGTCAGGATGTGCAGCAGCACCGGCATTTCCTGGCGCTTGAGGAATTTGAAGGTGCCGATAAGCAGCTCGATGTTGTGGCCGTCGAGCGGACCGTAGTAGTTGAGTCCGAACTCTTCGAAGAGCATGGAGGGCCACAACAGGCCCTTGGCTGCCTCCTCGGCCTTGCGTACAACTTTAGTGGCAGTTTTCCCGCCGAAGCGCTCGATCAGGCGGCCGGCGCGCGCGTGCAGGTGGTTGTAGTGCTCGTTGGTCACCACCTTGTGAAGATAGTTGGCAATGGCGCCGACGTTACGGTCGATGGACCACTCATTGTCATTGAGGACAACGATCATCCGCTTGGTCTGCTGGCCGATGTTGTTCAGCGCCTCGAACGAAATGCCGTTGGTGAAGGCAGCATCTCCCGCCACAGCGACAACGTTCTCGCGCGTGCCGGCGAGGTCGCGCGCGACCGCCATGCCCAGCGCGGCGGAGAGCGCCGTGCCCGCGTGACCCGCTCCATAGGCGTCGTGTTCGGACTCGGCGCGCAGCATGAAGCCGTTCAGGCCGCCGGGCTGCCGGATGGTGTGGAAGCGCTCGGCGCGGCCGGTCAGCAGCTTGTGCACGTAGGTCTGGTGACTGACGTCGAAGAGAAACTTGTCCGCCGGCGTGTCGAAGACGTAATGCATCGCCAGCGTCAGCTCGACGACGCCCAGGTTCGGTCCCAGGTGGCCGCCGGTTTTCGAGAGGCTGCTGATCAGCAGCTCACGGATCTCCTGCGCAAGCTCGGCGAGCTCTGCGATCGACATGCTCTTGATGTCCGCAGGAGACTGAATGGAACGGAGATGTTCGCTCATCGTGGGAACCACGTAATTGGACGCCGCTCGGAAGAAAATGACCCGGTGACCCGGCCAAAAGCGCGGACCGGCGCGCCGGCGCTGCTCAAGTATATCAATCGGCGGCAATTGTTCGGCTATTCCCGGCACGCCCGTGGAGCGCTTTCAACCGTGGGATGAGGCAGATCGTCCACCCAGCAATCCTCCTCCGCGAGAGCCGTGGTGGAAGCGCGACGAAGATTCCACGAAATCCACCGGCACTCGTTCGCTAGGATAGGCCCATCCCTGGGCGGATCCCCCGCAGCTCATCACCCGACTGGAGAGACGGCGTTTTCTTCGCGGAAAGCGCGTTAAGGATCATTGTGCGACCACCTTCTACGTAGCCCACCCTACCCGAAAGGAGAATCACGCAAGTAACGGATTTTGCCGGATTTGTTGCCACTCTGCACCAATTGTGGCAGTGGCTCACCCGCGGTGCTTTGACAGAATGCTTGCAGGCGATTCTTCCTCCTTATTCATGCAGATTGTCAGTCCGACCATGATGCAAAGAGATGAAGCCGAGAGGCTCAAGTCTCTCGCGCAGTACGAAATCCTCGATACCTTGCCGGATCCGGCACTGGATGAGATCACTCGCCTTGCAGCCAGCTTCTGCCGCGCACCCTACGCCTTCATTTCATTCATCGACTCCAGCCGCGTCTGGTTCAAGTCGCGTATCGGCTTTCTGAGCCGTCAGCAGCCGCGCGCCACTTCAGCCTGCCAGTACACCATCCTGGAGCCGAACGCGATGGTCATCGACGACGCAGCGCAGGACTACCGCTTTGCGCCGTCAGGCGTGCCGCTCGCTGCGACGACCTATTGCCGCTCCTATGCTGCTGCGCCAATCTTTGCGCCCAACGGCGCGGTGCTGGGCACGCTCGCCGTGTGCTCGCCCGAGCCGAACATGTTCACGCGCGAGCATGGCCGCACGCTGGAAGTTCTGGCCCGCCAGATCATCACGCGCCTCGAGCTCTACAACAAGACCAATCAGCAGGATCGCGTCGTACGCTCCCGTCAGCGCATCGAGCGTGCGCTCACCGTTGAGCGGAACTTCGTCACCTCGGTGCTCGACTCGATCCATGCGCTCGTGCTGGTGCTGGACACCGCCGGCCGCATCGTGCGCTTCAACCGCGCCTGTGAGACGGTGAGCGGCTTCAGCTTCGCCGAACTCGTCGGCCGCTCCTTTCCCGAAGAGCTCTTCCCTGCCGAGGAGCGCGACCACGCGATGCGCATGTTTGAGCAGGCCCGCGCCGGCAAGCTCGACGGCAGCTACGAGATGCACTGGCGCACCCGCGATGGCGGTATGCGTCGCATCGCCTGGACCGCCAGTTCGCTCAACGACCCGCAGGGCGACATCAACTTCGTCATCACCACCGGCATCGATGTCACCGAGCAGCGGCAGGA
>JAUTWX010000377.1 GCA_030838385.1 Acidobacteriaceae bacterium | reverse complement strand
GGCGGCAAGGCCATCACCGAAGACCTCGGCATCAAGCTCGAGAACGTCAAGCTTGAGGACCTCGGTCGCGCCAAGCGCATCACCATCGACAAGGACAACACCACCATCGTCGAGGGCAAGGGTGACTCCAAGGTCATCGAAGGCCGCGTCAAGGAGATCCGCAACCAGATCGACAAGACCACCTCCGACTACGACCGCGAGAAGCTCCAGGAGCGCCTCGCCAAGCTGGTCGGCGGCGTCGCTGTCATCAAGGTGGGTGCCGCAACCGAGACCGAGATGAAGGAAAAGAAGGCTCGCGTTGAAGACGCCATGCACGCGACCCGCGCTGCAGTTGAGGAAGGCATCGTCGCCGGCGGCGGCGTTGCACTCATCCGCTCAGCGAAGGACGTAGACGAGCTGGTCAAGACACTCCAGGGCGACGAGAAGATCGGTGCACAGATCGTTCGTCGCGCCATCGAGGAGCCGCTGCGCCAGATCGTCGGCAACGCCGGCGAAGAGGGTGCGGTTGTCGTGGGCAAGATCCTGGAGAACAAGGATCCCAACTTCGGCTACAACGCCAGCACCAACGAGTACGAGGACCTGGTCAAGGCCGGCGTCATCGACCCGACCAAGGTCACCCGCACTGCACTGCTGAACGCTGCCTCGATCGCCGGCCTCATGCTGACGACCGAAGCGATGGTCTCGGAAATCCCCGAGCCCAAGCAGGCAGCTCCAGCCGGCCACGGCGGCGGCGGCATGGGCGACATGTACTAGGTCCTGCGCGGACGGCGAAACGCGACCTCGCGGTCGCCAAAGCTGTCCATCCGGGTCAGTGATTGCAACAAACAGACGCCCCTCGCGTGAGCGAGGGGCTTTTCTGCTGGTGCTCGGTGTCTAATCTCTTAGCGAAGATGCTAGACTCGCGCCCCATGAAAAAGCCGGTGGTATATCTCGCATTTGGTCTCGCGATATCTTCAGCCGCACAATCAGCCGGCTCAGGCTCGATCTGCGGAACTGTTCTTGATGAAAACGGCCAACTAGCAAATGGCATATCGATAATGGCGGTCTACCTGGGCGCGCATTCAGGACCTTATCCCGCATCCAGAAGCGACAGCACTGGTCACTACTGCCTTTTTAATGTTCCGTATGGCGATAACGTGCCCGCCGCCGATGATCCAACGCATGGCTATGCGAACTCACAAGCTAGTTTGTATGCTGCCACAACAGATAACAAAGTACCGGTCAATGTCGCACACCTGAGCGCTGAACATCCGCAGGCGACGATCGATTTCCGTCTTCCGTATAAGGCTGCCCTTCTAATGATCCATCTCACCGATGCGATCACCGGCAGACCGCAGTTGGCGCTCTTTTACGAGCTCAGCGCTCAAGCAGATCCACAAGGCCGCTACATGAAAGGAAGCCAAAGCGCTAAGAACCAACTGTTGGTTCCCCCAAATGAAAACGTCTTACTGAAAGTGAGCGCACCAGGGTATCGGGAATGGCCATACGACGGATCGCCCGGCTATGTCCTGAACCTACTGCCCGGCGAGCGCAAGACGATTGAAGTGCCTCTTCAGCCGAAATAGTTAGAGCACGAACGACCTTGTCATCTGTTGTATGCCATCGTATTCTCTCTGCATGCAGCAGAAGACAGTCACCTTCCGCGCCCCGAGCGACAAGATCAAGGCCCTCGACTCTCTCGCCGCGCTGCAGCAGCGCGATCGCAGCTTCGTGCTTAACGAAGCCGTAGACCAGTATCTTGCTCTGAACGAGTATCATCGCGAGCAAATCGAGGAGGGCAGGCGACAGATCAGGCGTGGTGAGCATGTCAGCCACGCCGAGGCGCAGGCGATTGCCACGTCGTGGTCAAAGAGTGCAACGAAGGCGCGCCCGCGGAAGAAACTCCGGGCGTGACGTCGGGCCAGATCAGTGAAGTACGTTGGTCGAACCGGGCATTACGGGACCTCGCCGAAATCCATGCATATATTGCGGACGACAAGCCGACTGCGGCCGATCGACAGACAGCTCTGTTCTTTCGATCAGCCGAAGGCCTGATGTCTTTTCCGGGCAAAGGACGCGTCGGACGAGTCGACGGCACCCGCGAGCTTGCTGTTCCCGGAACATCGCATATCGTGGTCTACGAAATACTCGACACTGCAATCTTCATTATTGCCGTCCTTCACGGTGCGCGCCGCTGGCCCTTCAGGTTTCGCGAGGAGTAAGAGGACAACTCTCATGCAGCAGTGCACGCAATCTGGCCCAACCGCAGTGCAGATCTTTGCCGCGAATGAGCGCATGAACCAGATGCTTATGGAGCATCTTGACCCTGCCACCTGGAGAGCCTCGCCGCCGGGCAAGGTGCGCAGCATTGCGGCGATCTTCACCCACGTGCACAACGTTCGCACCAAGTGGATACGGCTTACCGCTCCGCATCTGAAGGTTCCAGCGCAACTGAACCGCGCGAACTGCACACCGCAGCAAGCGCGTTCGGGAATGGCGGAGAGCGCTGCTCGCTGCGCGGAGATGCTGGCTGAAGCGCTGGGCGGTGATGGGGGCGGGAGCGGGGGCCGCATCGAGACGTTTCGCAGAGATGGCTGGGCTAAGCCCTGGCCGATGGGCGTGGAGATGCTGTGCTACATGATTGCTCACGAAGCTCATCATCGTGGGCAGGTGTGTATGCTGGCGCACCAGCTTGGATATCCGTTGTCGAAGGAAGTGACGTCTGGGATGTGGAATTGGGAGAAGTTGTGGAAGGATGAGGGGTTGCCGGGTTTGAACTGAGGCCGAATGCCGGATTGCGGCAAACGCAAAGTGCGCCTGACTAAATCGCTGCCGAGGAGGCCGCCGCCGAGGAGGCTGGCCCCGCGAATGACTTTGGCTTTGCGCCCATGATCAGAAGCCAGAGCATGAAGATCAGCTCCCCGAAGCCGAGCGGCTTGATCCATCGGGAGACGATGTCTCCGTACTGTGGCAGCAGGAGGGACGTGAAACTGTTTACCACATAGGTGAAGCAATTGAGCATCAGCAGGATGCCGAGGATGCGGGGAAGAAAGCCGGAGCGGTACACCAGCAGCCCGAGGGGAAAGAGCCAGAGACCCCAGAATATTTCGGCGACGACGAATCCCTGGTTATGCAGAGTGAGGAACAGCATGGCCAGAGCATCCCGCTGCGGCTTGTCGAATAAGGATAGGAAATCGGCTCCGTGGACGAGGATGAGGGCGGCGATGGCGTTGAGCTCATTGAGCAGCGCCATGGGGATCGAGACCACAATCAATGTCAACATGAGCGAGGCTTGCCGCTGGTTGACCCTGTTGAGCAGATCGTACAGAGCCAGGGCCACCCACATGAAAAGGATCTGAGAGATGAGGTTGCAGGCGATGCCGAGGCGAAAGAGCGTCTCGTGGGCCGCGATGTTACTGGCACTCGCGGTTGCGTCCCCGTGCACGATCAGCTTGCCGGGAACATAGATCAGGGCGAAGGCGCCTGGTATGGATACGAGTAGATACAGCAAGCCTACCCATCGGCCTGGGTTCCTGGTGGAACTCATGTGTCCTCTCCTGTTTGTCCTAGGCTGGGTGAGAGTTTAGCCTGAGATACGGCAGAGGCCGTCAAAAGTTCAGCTGCGAAGTTCAGCCACGAGCAAAGGCGGCAGCGGTCCGAAGCGAGCGCCCGGAGGCCGCTTCTGGCAGGGCAGTGATGGAAATGTGGCCCGAGCCATCTCCACAGAGATGACGTTGGGATGTGGAATTGGGAGAAGCTTTGGAAAGAGTGCGGGTTGCCGGGTGGCCCTGGCTTCCATTCTTAAGGGACTCGCTCAGAGTCGGCGCAGAATTTCCCCCGTCTGCGTTATGCAGCGAAGGCGGCACAGGCCGCGCGGCTTCAGCGCGGCGCCTGTTCTGCAGGCCACCCATGCATCGCGCTGTGCAAAAGGTCTGCAGACAATGGCGGTATACTCGCTAACCGGGGGAGCGCCAGCTCCCCATTTCAGGCTGAAGCAAACCCCCCGGGCCTGCACGAAGATAGGGCCGTGCCCGACAAAACGCCCGGTAATACGTCAACTGACGGCAGCATTCCCGCAAGCATTGGTCACACCGTCAGCGAGTGTTTTTTCCAACACCATGTTCGAGAACTCGCAGGAGGGATTCATGGCAGCGACAGCAGTGGCAATCGGAACGATGAAGGTGGCGCAAGTCGCCAATCCCGGAGGAGCTTTCCAGATGGTCGAGCGGGAGATTCCGACGCCGGGTGCGGGACAGGTGCTGATCAAGGTGCAGGCGTGTGGTGTGTGCCACAGCGACGTGTTCACGAAAGAGGGCGGCTGGCCGGGAATTCAGTATCCCCGCGTTCCAGGCCACGAAATTGCGGGCGTCATCGCTGAACTGGGCGCCGGTGTTTCCGAGTGGAAGAAGGGGCAGCGGGTCGGCGTGGGCTGGCATGGCGGCCAGGACAACACGTGTCTCTCGTGCCGGCGCGGAGATTTTCGCAATTGCCGGAATCTGCAAATTCCGGGCATCAGCTATGACGGCGGATACCAGCAATACATGGTGGCGCCGGTGGAGGCGCTGGTGGCGATCCCTGAAAGTCTCAGTGACGTGGACGCAGCCCCGCTGCTCTGCGCCGGAATTACTACCTTCAA
>JAUTWX010000348.1 GCA_030838385.1 Acidobacteriaceae bacterium | reverse complement strand
AGCTCGCCGCGCCAGATCGCCAGCGCATTGAGGAAGCGATCAGCGCTCTGCGGACCGCTATGGCGAGCGACGAACTCAGCGTCATCCAGCAGCGCATCTCGACCTTGACCGAGGCCGCACAGCGCATTGCCGAAGCGAAGCAGCAGGCGAGCCAGCCGCGCCCGGACCAGGAAGCTGCGGGCACCTCGGCAGGCGATGACGTGGTGGACGCCGAGTTCGAGGAGGTGGACGAAAAGCGGCGCCGCGCCTCTTGAGACAAACTGAAAGGAGCAATGCGATGAGCGGCAAGTACGAAGCGGGCGGCTACGATCTGTTCGTATTCACCGCCGACAGCACGAGAAGCCAGATGCTCGCGCAGAACTGGTGGCTGGTGGCGCTGCGCGGCATGTTCGCGCTGATCTTCGGAATTATCGCCATCCTGCTGCCCGGCGTGACGATCGCGGCACTGGTTCTGCTGTTCGCCGCCTACATGCTGGTGGACGGAGTTTTCGCGATCATCGCCGGCGTGCGAGCGGCGCGGCGGCACCAGCGCTGGGGGCTGCTGATCTTCGAGGGCATAGCCGACCTGGTCGCCGGCGGCATCGCGATCGTTTGGCCGCTGATCACCATCGTGGCCTTCATCTACCTGCTGGCGGCATGGGCGATCGTGAGCGGCGGATTGGTGTTCGGCGCAGCGTTGCGTCTGCAGCTTGAGCACGGCCGATGGCTGCTTCTGTTCGGCGGACTGGTCTCGCTGATCTGGGGGCTGCTGCTGCTGTTTTGGCCGCTCGCAGGTGCGGTGGCTCTGGCGTGGTGGATGGGCGCCTACGCGCTGCTGTTCGGCATCACGTTGCTCGTTCTTGCGTTCCGATTGCGAGGTCAATCGCGCCGCGGTTCACCGACCGAAGCGGTCTCCCACGCATGAGCGGCAAGAGCAGTCCGCAGAACATGGAAAAGCACGCGCCGGAGCCGGAAGACAGTGATGCGGTGCTGGAGGCGTCGATCGAGTCGTTCCCGGCGAGCGACCCCCCGGCGTGGACGCCGGTTCAAGGTCCAACGCCAAGGCTACGCCGGTTGAGCACGGACAAAAGACATAAATCAGGATGAGTTGACGGTCATCAACGCGATCATCGCGGAGCAGTGGCAAACGGTAGCGCAATCATCGTTCTGCGGCAGGAGGCCATGGATCATGCGTATTCGAATGTTCGCCTGCATCACTCTGCTGGGTGCATTGTTGCCGACGGCTGGCTATCCAGCGAATCCGGTTTCCGACAAGGCCAGCAATATAGCGCCCGCCGATACGCGCGCCGCGATTGCGCCGGAGTTGCCGCCCCCACCCGTTCCCGACAACGCGTCGCCCCTCGATTTCCTGCATGCCGCCCGCGATGCCCTCGCGCATGGCAAGACCGGACAGGCGCAGGAGGCGCTGGAGCGGGCTGAAGCGCGTGCGTTGGATCGTTCAGTCCCGCTGTTCCAGACCGACAAGCCAATAGAGGATCCGCTGGTTACGCAGATCAGGCAGGCTCGGTTGGCCTTGGCGTCGAACGACATCGAGCACTCGATCCAGTTCATTGCATCCGCAACCGATACGGCAACACATCTGGCATCTACGCATTAGCACCGGGGAGAGACCTCATGGCGCAGATTCTGTCGCCGGGAACGGCGGCGCCTTCCTTCACGCTTCGGGTTACACCGGATCAGAACCTGTCGCTGGAGGAACTCCGAGGCAGACCCGTCATCCTCGCGTTCTACCCGGCTGATTGGAGCCCGGTCTGCGGCGATCAGATGGCGTTGTACAATCAGGTCTTGCCGATGTTTCACAAGTCGAATGCCGAATTGCTGGGCATATCGGTCGACGGGGCCTGGTGCCACAAGGCGTATGCGGAACACCGCAACCTCCACTTTTCCCTGCTGTCTGACTTCGAACCCAAAGGTGCGGTGGCAAAACAGTACGGCGCCTACCGCGAGAAGGATGGCGTCTGCGAACGTGCCCTGTTCGTGCTGGACAGGAATGGCGTCGTGTTCTGGAGCTATCTGTCACCCGTCGCGGTGAATCCCGGCGCCGACGGCATCCTCGACGCACTGGAACGGCTTCGGAAATGACGCAATGTGGCGGTGACACAAGTCTTGCTCGCGAAAACGGAAGCTGGACCGCGCATTGAGGTGAACCAGTCCGATGCTGCCGATCAAGAGCACCGCTCCCGTCCGCTATCCGCCGGTTGCGACCTGGAGTTTGATTGCCATCAACTGCGTGGTGTTCCTGTTCGAGACAAGCCTGAGTGACGCGCAGCTTGAGGAGTTTCTGTCGCAGTTCGCGCTGGTTCCGTCGCACTTTGCGGATCCGGCTGGAGTGGCCGATTACCTGCCGTTCGTCAGCAACATGTTCCTGCACGGCGGCTGGCTGCATCTGATCCTCAACATGTGGACGCTTTGGCTGTTCGGACCACCGGTGGAGGATCAGTTCGGCTGGAGCTTCTACCTGGTGTTCTACCTGTTCTGTGGGGTACTTGCCTCGGTGACGCATGTCGTGTTCAACCCAACGTCCAGCATCCCCGCTCTCGGCGCCTCGGGGGCGATTGCCGGCATACTGGGCTGCTACATGCGGCTGTTCCCCCAGGCAAGCGTCATCGTGTTGATCCCTGTCATCTTCATTCCGTTCTTCTTCGCGCTGCCGGGGGCTGTATTCGCCGGCCTTTGGTTCCTGATGCAGGTGCTGCAGGCGACGACCGACCTCTTCCTGTCATCAGCGGGCGGCTCGATCGCCTGGTGGGCACATATCGGCGGCTTCGTCGGCGGATTTGCCCTGGCTTCGCCGTTGCGATTCACGGCACGACGCAACTGGCCGCGCCACGCCGACCAAGGGATCCTCGGCTTCGACCTCATGGGGCGCTGACATGTCCGTGCTCGATCTCTTCTGGCTGTTCTTCATGCTGTCGGCGTTGCAGCCCGTGCTGCGGCAACGCATGATGGATGCGATGCGCACGCGCAAGATCGCGCAGCTCGAGCGAGCGCGGAATTCCCGCGTCATCCTCGTGGTGCATCGGCAGGAGACCATGCGGCTGCTTGGCTTTCCCGTGATGCGCTATATCGATGTGAATGACTCCGAGGAGGTGCTTCGTGCCATCCGACTCACGGACGAAGACGTTCCCCTCGACATCATCCTGCATACGCCGGGCGGCCTGGTGCTGGCGGCGATGCAGATCGCACGCGCCATCCGCGATCGGAAATCGAAGGTCACGGTGTTTGTGCCGCATTACGCGATGTCCGGCGGAACACTGATCGCCCTTGCCGCGGACGAAATCGTCATGAGCCCGCACGCAGCACTGGGCCCCATCGATCCACAGCTCGAGAAATTTGCCGCCGCCTCGCTGCTCAAAGTACTCGAGCAGAAGCCGATCGAGAAGATCGACGACGAGACATTGGTGCTGGCCGATGTCGGTCGGAAAGCGATCGCGCAGGTCCATCAGGCGGCCAGGCATCTGCTTGCGCGGCGTCTTCCGGATGAACAGGCCAGCAAGCTGGCGGAAAAACTGTCGACGGGCACGTGGACGCACGACTATCCGATTGCACCGGAGGAGGCCAGGATGCTCGGTCTCGCGGTCAGCACCGATATGCCGACG
>JAUTWX010000489.1 GCA_030838385.1 Acidobacteriaceae bacterium | reverse complement strand
TGAGCAAGGAGCTGGTGACCATTCACTGCAGCGTCCCCGTGGACCTGGAACGGGATCGGATGCAAACGCAGGAGCCGGATGTGGCCGCGGCGAGAGCGCTGTTCAACGAGCTTGAGTTCACGACACTGTTGAAGGAACTCGCGCCAGCCATCGATGCGACGCACGCAGAGCTGATAGTTGCGCCGACCGAAGAGGACTACGCGAGGTTCTTCTCCGCCGCGCAGAACGGTTTTGCGATTGCGGTGGACGTAACCTTTCTGGAAGCGCTGACAGAACAGGTGAGCGAAGCCCAGACGGAGGCGGTGGAGGAAGAGGCGCCGATGCTGCGCAATCTCTCTTTGCTGGACACGATCGAGCATGCAGAGAGTGCAGAGATATTGGCTGAACGCGAACATTGCGTCGCAGTCTCCTCGGAGGAGGGTCGCGCCCTGCGTGTTTCTCTCACCTCGGCGCATTGCGCGCACCTCAAAGAACTTCTGGAAGACGTCGCAGTGCCGAAGGGCGTGCACGATCTCAAGGCGACGGTGCGCACTTTAGATGGGCACGGCATCACGATCGCAAATGTCCGCGACGATCTGATGCTCTACTCCTATCTTATTAATCCTACGCATGCCACGCATCGTCTTGCGGACGTGGCGGCGCGCTTCACCAGCACTCCGCTGTCGCAAGAGGGCGAGCGGCAACTGCCCGAGCAGGCTGCTGCGATCCGTTCGCTGGCTGCGGTCATGCGGCGTGATGTGGAAGCGATGCGCGCGCTCGAGGTTTACGAGACAATCGATATGCCGCTCGTGCCGGTGCTCCTGGGAATGGAGCGCGCGGGTGTCCGGATTGATGTGAATGTGCTCGCGGGCCTGGCGAAAGAGCTGAATGCCGAGATGTCGCAGGTGAGTGAGCAGATCTTTGAACAGTCTGGGCAGCGCTTTAATCTGAATTCGCCAAAGCAACTGGGTGACGTGCTCTTCAACAAGATGAAGCTGCCCAAGCCGCTCAAATACGGCAAGGGTAAGGTTGTTTCAACCGCGCAGGACGTGCTCGAAGAGCTGGCGGTGCACCATCCAGTGGCGGCGCAGGTGCTGTCGCACCGGCAACTGGCGAAACTGAAATCGAACTATGTGGACTCGCTGCCACTGCTTGCCGACAGCGAAGGGCGCGTGCACACCACGTTTAACCAGGTGGGCACGGCGACTGGGCGGCTCTCGTCCACCAATCCAAATCTGCAGAACATCCCGATTCGCACAGAGAAAGGTCGAAAGATTCGCGCCGCGTTCATCGCTGGCCCGGGGCGTGTGCTGTTGTCGGCGGACTACTCGCAGATCGAGCTGCGGCTGATGGCGCACTTTTCTGACGATCCGCTGCTGGTGCAGGCATATCGTGCGGGACAGGATATCCACACGCTGACAGCGTCGGAAGTCTTCGGCGTACCAGCGGCCTCTATCAGCAAAGAGACGCGCAATCGCGCGAAGGCCGTGAACTTCGGCATCGTCTATGGTATTTCGCCGTTTGGGCTGGCGGCGAATCTCAACATTCCACAGGCGGAAGCCAGGCTTTACATCGAGACGTACTTTGCAAGATATGTTGGCGTGCGCCAATTCATCGATCGCTTACTCGAGGAGACACGCGCAACGCAACAAGTCCGCACGCTGTTTGGCCGGGTGCGGCCGATTCCGGATATGCAGAGCCGCAATCCCAATCTGCGTGGATTTGCCGAGCGTACGGCCGTGAACACGCCGCTGCAGGGCACTGCTGCGGATTTGATCAAGATCGCGATGATCCGGATTGACGGGAAGCTGCGCGAGCAAAAATTGCGGACGAGGATGACGCTGCAGGTTCACGACGAACTGTTGTTCGACGTACCGGCGGATGAGATCGACGATGTGCGCACGCTGGTGAAGGACGAAATGGAACACGTGATCGAGCTCAATGTGCCGATCGTGGTCGATATTGGCGTGGGCCAGAACTGGCGGGATCTGAAAGGTTAGGGCGTTTTCACTGTCGGTATGTGTAAGCTCACTTCGCGGGACCGGCCGCACACAGTAACAGTGAAAACGCAATAGTTCAGACGCCGAGCGTGCTGCGGATCGCCTGTGCAATGCGTTCGGCATGCCGTTCCATTTCCTCGCGCGACTCTGCTTCGATCATCACGCGCGCCAGCGCTTCCGTGCCACTGTAGCGGACGACCACGCGTCCCTTGCCCTTCAGTGCAGTCTCCGCTTCCTGGATGCGCTCGCTCACCTCCGGAATCTGCTCCAGCGGTTGCTTTTCGCGGACCCTTACATTCACGATGACTTGCGGAAAGACCTTCAGGTCGGCGACGAGCTGATGCAGCGGCTTGCCGGAGCGCTGCACGATGTCGAGCACCAGCAGCGCCGTCAGCAGGCCGTCGCCCGTGGTGCTGTGCGATGGGAAAAGGATATGTCCAGACTGCTCGCCGCCCAGCGTAGCGCTGTGCTGGCGCATCATCTGCAAGACATATTTGTCGCCAACGGGGGCGCGCAGCATGCGGATCTTCGTAGTGCCAAGTGCTGCTTCGAGACCCATGTTCGACATTGTGGTGGCAACGACCGTGTTGTCTTTGAGCTCGCCGCGCGCTTGCAGATCACGCGCGGCGAGCAGCAACACCGCATCGCCGTTGACCACATTTCCGTTCGCATCGGCAAAGAGCGCCCGATCCGCGTCGCCGTCGAGCGTGATCCCCAGGTCGGCCTTCCGCGCGGTGGTCTCCGCCGCGACAATCTCCGGATGCAATGCGCCGCAGTGCTCGTTGATGTTGCGGCCATCTGGATGAGAGTGTGTGAGGTGCAGCGTGCCGCCCAGCGTTGCGAAGAGTTCAGGGGCGATGGCCGAGGCGGCGCCGTTAGCGCAATCGAGCACGATACTTTTGTCGCGGAGATTGAGAGCCGGGACAACCTGGCGGAGGAAGACCTCGTAGTCATGACGGTAGCGGGACTGCACGGGAATTGCCGTGGAAGTCTCAGGAGCAAATGGAACATCGGCCAGACGCCGGAAGATTTCACTCTCAATCTCCAGCTCCTGTTCGTCAGGCAGCTTGTAGCCATCGCCGCCGAAGACCTTGATGCCATTGTCCTGCCAGGGATTGTGCGAAGCGGAGATGACTACACCCGCGCTGAACCCATGCTTCCGCGTCAGAAAGGCGACGCCCGGCGTCGTAATGACGCCGGCGCTCTCCACAACGGCTCCGCCCTGGCGCAGTCCAGCGCCAATGGTCTTGCTGATCCACTCGCTCGACTCGCGGGTATCGCTCCCGAGCAGCACTCTGGGTTGAGCGATGTGGTGGCTCAGCGTATGGGCGAGAGCGAGCCCGACGGCGTGAATAGTGTGCTGGTCCAGGGGAGGCTCCCCGGCGACTGCGCGAATTCCATCGGTTCCAAAAAGCTTTCTCATATCTCGTCTTCTGTATGTACCACTGTGCTCGTTACCGTGCCTCGTGCCAGCCGCGTCTTCAGGATCTCGCCCTTAATGACGGCGGAGCTCTCACGTACCAGTTGACCTTCCGGTGTAAAGGTGAGGCTGTAACCGCGGTCGAGAACGGCGAGCGGCGAGAGCGCATTCAACCGGCCTTCCAGCGCATTCCGGGTCGCGCGCGAGCGTTCCACGCCGGTTACGATCGCGCGAGTGCTGCGCAATCCCAGGTGATCGACTGTCTGGCGCAGGCGATGGCAGCGATGCGAAGGCGATTGCAGCAGCAGGCCATTGGAGAGTGCCTCGACTGCGCGCTGAGCCGTGAGCAGGAGCCTCTGCATTGCGCGATGCAGGCGCTGTGTGGCAGTTACGCAAAGCTCAGCGCGCGATCGGAGCGCCCGGAAGCTGCTCTGCTGCATCACGCGTCCATGCAGCCGCTGCAGGGCGGTGGCCTTCGCGTGCAACAGCTCCTGCCAGGAGCCGACCAGGCGGAACTGCTGCTCGTCCACACGCTGCTGTGCGCGATCCAACCGGTTGCGTATGCGCGCGATGGTAGCTTCCGGCGACACATCGGCGAAGCGGCGCTCCGCCAGCGCGACCTTGTAGCGGCAGGCCCGCAGGAGACGCAACTGCAGCGCATCGATGCGCTCTTCTACTCCGTGTTGCATTGCGGTCAGCAACTCCGCCGCGGCGGATGGCGTTGGGACACGCAGGTCGGCGACAAAGTCGGCAATAGTGAAGTCCGTCTCGTGTCCGACTGCGGAGACCACGGGAATTGCCGACCCGGCGATCGCCCGGGCGAGAAGCTCTGTATTGAACGCGGCAAGATCCTCGGCCGACCCGCCACCCCGGGCAATGACGATGGCGTCGACGTTCATTGCCCGATTGAAATGATGAATGCCAGAGACGATTTCCGCGGCCGCCTGCTCGCCCTGTACTGTGGCGGGATAGAGCAGCACATCGAGACCGGCGTGCCGCCGCCCAGTGATGTTGAGGAAGTCGTAAATGACGGCGCCGGAGGGCGAGGTAACGATGCCGATGCAACGAGGGAAGGGTGGTAGGGCACGTTTGCGCGAGGCCTCAAAGAGCCCTTCCTGCTGCAATTTCTGCTTCAACTGCTCAAATGCGAGCTGCAGCGATCCGGCGCCTACCGGCTCCAGCGTCTCGGCGATGAGCTGCAACTGGCCGCGCTCTTCGTAGATGGAGATGCGGCCGCGCGCCAGGACGTGCAGCGCTGCCGCGGGACGGAAGCGAAGAAGCGTCGCCTGCCGCCGGAAGAGAACCACCGGGAGCTGGCCATGCTCATCCTTCAGCGTGAAATAGAGGTGTCCGGAAGCAGCGCTGCGCAGGTTGGAGATTTCTCCCTCAACCCAGCTGTCGGGATAGGTTCGCTCGACGTGGCCGCGAATTTCTGCGACGAGTGCCCCGACGGTCCAGATGCGGCGCGATTCCTGTGGTTGCTCAGCAGGGAAGAGCAGTCCCAACTGGTCTACAAGGTCACTGCAAAAGTCACTGCGAGCCTGGTTGCGGGAGCTGTCGTTTTCTGAAAGCGGATGTGCCAAACGATGAGTCTACACCGGTACGGACGCGCGGTTCAGGCGCGGCGTTTGCCGGCGTCCTTCGACTTAGCCTCGATCATCTGGTGGAGCTGCTCGATCGTCTGTTGCAATCCCTCCAGATCGAAGGGACGAAGGGGTGCGCTCGACTCCAGCATCAACTCGACGCGCCTTGCAAGATTGGTACCGTCAGGTAGTCCGAAGGTGCCGAGAATGCCGGCAAGTTTGTGGGCCGCATCCGCTCCGGCGCGTCGCGCATTCTTGTCCGCCGGGTTAGTGCGCAACGTGCGGTGCGCAGCGCGCAGCACCTCAACGCGTTCGCTGATGGTCTGACGGCTGCGCGCCCAGAGCGTCGCAAGCAGGTCATGAAGCTTACCCGTAACCTCTTCAGGAGCGGCGTGAGGGGAGCGAATATCTGCCATGAAGTCTCCTAATGTATCTGAGTCCATCCCAGAGTTTGTGAGACCTGCGCGGAGAGCAAAAGAGGGTCGAAGGGCTTAAAGAGAACCCCTGCGACACCAAGTTCCGCAAAACGGCGCTGATCCGAGCCCTGAACCTTGGCAGTCAGCAAAATCACTGGAATCTTTGCAGTGTTCGGATTCTTCTGCAACTGCAGGAACGTGGTGGGGCCGTCCATCGCCGGCATCATCACATCCAATAGGATAGCGTCTGGGTGTTCTGTTTCGGCGCGCTCCATGCCCTGCAACCCGGAATTGGCCAGGAGCACTTCCCAGCCGGCCACCGTCTCCAGGCTCAATCCAGCGACCTGACGGATATCTTCTTCGTCATCAATGATGAGTATGCGACGTGTCATAGGGATTTGAAACCATAAAGGACGGCACTCCAGGGACTACGAACCCGGAGGTGTGCAAATTCTGAGACGGCGCACGCAACATGGCAAGTACTAATGACTCCACCTCCTGGGCCTGGACTCGGGCCTTGGTGAGGAAGTTCGTTGGACCGAGCTGAAGCTGTGCACGTTCGGCATCGCTCAAATCGCGCGCCGAGTACACGAGGAGGGGGAGAGAGTGCAGTTCCGGATGATGCCGCAGCCGTTCAACCAGGCTCAGGCCGTCGCCGTCCGGCAGGCCAACGTCCAGGATCATCAGGCTGGGCGTGAAAGAGGCACACATCTCCAGTGCCGCCTGGCGCGTGCTGGCGTGCAGAACATGAACTCCGGCGCGCTCGAAGGTTGCGCTGATGACGCGCGCGAGATCGAGATCGTCCTCTACCAGGAGAATCTCGGCCCAGATCTTCTGCCGGTTCAATACCGACGAGAGCTCCTCCAGAAGATCTGTCTCCTGCGCGGGCACCTGCAGCCACCCGTCCGCGCCCAACCCCAGGGTGGAGGATTTGCTGATGGCGTGCGCGCTCAGAATGATCACCGGGACGTGGGAGGTGGCGGGCTCTTCCTTCAGGATGCGCAAGGCTTCCCATCCCGACATGTCCGGCAATGTAAGGTCGAGCAGTACAGCGCGCGGCGCCTGCCGCTGCGCATGGGAGAGTGTCTCGCGTCCCGTCGAGGCTTCGATGACGCTGTAACCGTGGAAGCGGAGACTGGCGGCGAGGCTGGTTCGCGTCTCCCCATCGCTGGTGCTGATGAGCACCGTCTCCCGCTCAGCGGTGGGAAGCGTCTCCGGGCGCGCCTGCTGCTGAGGATCCGCCGGCAGAAACATGCGGAAGATGGCGCCGCGCACAGGATTCTGCTCCGCCCAGATGCGTCCCCCGTGCTGGTCCACGATGGTGCGGCAGATGGCGAGTCCCAGGCCTGTGCCGCCCTTCTGGCGGGAGTCCGAGGCGTCCACCTGCTGGAAGCGGTCGAAGATGATCTCCAGTTTGTCTGCCGGAATGCCGCGCCCTTCGTCAGCGACGCTCAAGGAAGCGCCTTCGTCGGATTGCTCGATGGTTACCGTGACCGTCGAGTCGGGCGGAGAGAACTTGATGGCGTTGCTGAGCAGGTTCGTCATCACCTGCTGCAGGCGGTCCGGATCCGCGACGAATTCGACTGCGGAGGCGCGAAGAATCAGTTTGACGGAGGCGCTATCGGCGACCGGCGTGACCGCTTCGATAGCCTGTTGCGCCAGTTCGGAGAGCGAGCAGGTCCGGAAGCTGAGGGGCGCACGGCCGGATTCCATACGTTCGAGGTCGAGAATGTCGTTGATGAGACGCACTAGGCGGTCGGAATTGTTGACGGCGATGCGCAGCAAGTTGGCAGCCTTCTCGTTTACTTCGCCAAGCAGACCGGTGGAGAGCAATCCCAGCGATCCCCGGATCGAGGTCAGCGGCGTGCGCAGCTCGTGGCTGACGGTGGAAACGAACTCGTCCTTCATGCGGTCAAGAGCCTGACGCTGGCTGACGTCGCGGAAGTTCAGCACGCTGCCGGTTCCGCTGCCGTGTACCTGCATAGGCGTCAACGTGAACTCGACCGGAAAGGAGCTGCCGTCCGGCCGGTAGAAGATGTCCTGCCCGTGTGCGCCGTCCTTGGCGAAGAGGCCGCGACGGATGTAGCAGTGCGAGGCGCAGGCGGTGGGACTTCCATACACATCTTCATGAACGATGGCGTGTACAAAGCGGCCGCTAAGGGCATTGGGGACGGTGCCGAGCATGCGGGCGGCGGCGGGATTGGCAAAGGTGACGCGGCCGTGCTGGTCGGTGCCGAGGATGCCATCCGCCACTGTGTTCAGGATGGATTCCTTCTGGCGGTTGAGCTCGGTAACACGCTTTTCCTGAACCGAGCGCCCAAGGAACTGGCCGATGGAGGCGCAGACAGTTTCGACGGTCGCCATGATCTCGACTTCTGCAGCCATGCGCTTGCGGCTGTAAAACTCGATGACCGCGATGACCTGATTGCCTACGCGAACGGGCACGCCCCAGCAGGTGACCAGCCCATCCGATTTCGCCCCATCGCGGGTGTTGAACCGGACGTCGCTGTGAATGTCCTCGACCCAGATGGACGCGCCCTGCACCCAGACCTGGCCAGGCAAACCTTCTCCCGGGACGAACTCTCTAATCGAACTCTTTGCCAGGGTCGAGGGGAAGACGCAGTCGGCGGCCATCCACATGCTGCCGTAGCGGAGCACCTGATGGCCGGTATCTGCCCGCCACAGCTCGACCAGATCGAATCCGAGGTGACTGCCCAGAGCGGCGAGGATGCGAGGCAGCGAATCCTCTGTCGATGCCTCCTGCACCACCTGTCCTACCCCCAGTTGCATGGCCAGGCGGCGCTCGCGCTGATTACGAAGTGTGACATCGCGGAGGATGCAGCGTACGGCGCGCGAGCGTCCCGCTTCGCGCAGTCCGAAGAGGCTGGCCTCCATCTCCCGCGTGCGTCCTGCGGAGTCTTCCATGCGCAGGTGCACCTGCTCGATGTGTTCGCCTGCCAGGGCGCGCTCGAAGATCGCAAGAGCCTGTGACTGGATGGCAAACGGGAAGGCAGACGCGAAGCCATCCAAGGCCTGGGCCGATGCAGCATCGCGCCCGAAATACCGCTGCCATGCGGAGTTTACGTAAAGGTACTTGCCTTCCGCTGAGAGCATCGCAATCATCTCAGTGAGATTTTCGAAGTAGTCCTGGTAGCGGACCTCGGCCGAGCTCTCGGCGGTCTGTATCGCGGCGTCCTCGGCGCTCCCGTTGCCTTGTAATTCAGAGCGCAAATTGCGTTCATGGCGTAGCTTCAGCAGACACACCACCGCGAAGCAGGTCTGTATCGCACCCCATGCCACAAAGACGACAATCGGCTTTGCCGGACTCCACACCAATCCGCTGCCCGAATACATCAGGACAACAACGGTGTACGCGGTAGATAGCAAGGTAAGCGCGAACATGGCGAGCCATACCGGTCGGCCGCTCAGCCAATGGGTGAAGAGACGTTCGTGCTGACTCATCGGAGGATGCAAAGGTCAAACCCTGTTCGGCAAAAATGGGGAAGCTTCTCTCGAAACGAAATTTGTGTCGCGGGAGACCACGCATGACCCCAAAATTCCAACAACTTACATCTATTGCGTACAGACTTTTACTCGTGAACACCGGCCCGGAGAAAACATTGCCTGCCGCTGAGTCAGCCCGGTCGGCAAAAAGCCGATTTTTGTTTCCTTGCGGCCCCAGCCCGGTGCAACAGCGTTCCGGACGCTATTTTGGCGATAACGCTTGGTGAGTATAGTTGGTAACTCTTACCGATAGTCAAAAGAATTGTCCTAAGTAATCAAAAATTATGGGTTACTGCACTAGTAATGGTGCATAGCTTATACAGGAATGGGCAATCGTTTGCATACTCGCTCGCACAGGGGCGAGCTGGAAACGTCAACGGTCCGCCTCAAGGGCGGACCGTTTTGGGAATCAGGCATATGCGCCAAAGCGTCAGGCTGTCACGGGCTCCAGCAGGCGAGCCCAACGGCGCTCGCGCCGCGCTGCATGCGCCTGCTTGTGCCAGGCGTATCCGGTAACCAGTGGCAGCGCGATGGTGGCTTCGCTGTAAACCATCTGCTCGAAGGTGGTATCCACTTTCCCCCACGAGCTGGCTTCCTTGAGCGTGCTCGAGGAGAGTGCGCCATCGCGCACATCCGCCACAGTGATCTGAATAGCGTACTTGTGCATCGGCGCCTCAGTGCCCAGGATGTCCGCGGCGACGACGATGTCCTGTGCAAAGTTCTTGGGTACGCCGCCGCCGATCATTAACAGGCCGGTGGTGGGGTTGGCGATTTTGAGCTGCGTCAGCTCATAGAAGTCCTTGGCGGAATCGAGCGATACCTTTGGCTTGTCGCCGCGTGCGTGCTGGTGCGCCACCAGACCGAAGCCAGCGGAGCAGTCACTGAAGGCTGGGCAGAAGATCGGCACGTCCTTCTCGTATGCCGAGAGCACGATGCTATCCACGCCGCCCTGCTGCGGTATCTTGCCGTTCTTCGTCAGGTAGGCGCCCATCTCGCGGATGAACTCGCGCGAGCTATAGGGGCGGGGAGTGAGTGAGTCGGCGATCTTGTGCGTGGTCTCATCACACTCGCGCAGCTCTTCTTCGTCGATCAGCGTGTCATAAATGCGGTCGATCATTAGGTCGCGCAGCTTGCCGTCTTCCGTGCCGGCCTTCATCACGTCATCGGCGATCCAGTGACGGAAGCCGAGGGCCTCGAAGAAGTCCTGGTCTACGATGTTCGCGCCGGTGGAGACGACAGCATCCACCATGTTGTTGCGGATGAGGTCGACAAAGATCTGCTTGAGGCCGGCGCTGATCAGCGAGCCGGCAAGACACAGGATGACGCCGCAGTCCTGGTCGCGCAGCATGCGCTCGTAGATGGAGGCGGCGCGGGCGAGGTCGCGCGAACTGTAGGCCATGTGCTGCATGGCGTCTACCAGCGGCACCACATTGTGCTGCTTGATATCGATGTGTTGGATGGGCTGCTGGAGCAGTTCTTTCTTGGTAGCCATAGGACTCAGGATATCAATCTGTAGCGCGTGGCTGGCGCAATGCGTCCATGAATTTTGGGTTGCGCCGCTTGGCCCATCCCGACCAGGCGCTGGTATGAGCTGGAGAAGGCGCACGGGTTCGAAGGTATGGGCACCCCGGAGGCGCGGCAGTTCACGGCGGAGCGGCTGGCGGCTGGGCGAGCGAGCTGCGCAACATGATTGTGACGGCGTGGGAGCAGAGTGCGAAGCCGGTGCCAGCCTGGCACGAGCCGGCGCCGATTCCGCGCTCGACTGGATCACAGACCGGGCGGTAACTAGCGATCAGGCGGGTCGGCGAGCAGAGGCACTAGCGCGGCGAGCACTCGGGTGAGCGTCTGCTGGACGCGCTCGCCGATCTCCAGGACTTCGGCGTGGTTGATGGGCTCGTCGAGTACGCCGGCGGCCATGTTGGTGACGGAGGAGAAGCCGAGCACTTCCAGGCCGAGGTGGCGGGCGGCGATGACTTCGTGGACGGTGGACATGCCGACGAGGTCGGCGCCGAGGGTGCGGAAGGCGCGGATTTCAGCGGGGGTCTCGAAGCTGGGGCCGCTGAGGCCGAGGTAGACGCCTTCGGGCAGGGTGATGCCTTCGGCCGCGGCCGCGCGATGGGCGAGCTGGCGGAGGCGGCGCGAATAGGCGTCCGACATGTCGAAGAAGCGCTCGCCGAGGCGCGGGTCATTCGGTCCGGTGAGCGGGTGCGTTCCGGTGAAATTGATGTGATCGGCGATCAGAACGAGCTGGCCGGAGGCGAGGTCGGTGCGGATGCCTCCGGCGGCGTTGGTGACCACCAGCGTTTTTATGCCGAGGCGGGCTAGGACGCGGATGGGGAAGATGACCTGGCCGGGGGTGCAGCCCTCGTAGGCGTGGACGCGGCCCTGCATGACGGCGAGCGGGGTGTCGGCGAAGCTGCCGAGGACCAGCCGGCCGGCGTGGCCTTCGACGGTGGGCTGGGGGAAGTGCGGGATCTCGGCGTAGGGGATCGCGATTTGGTTTGCCAGCCGGTCGGCGAATCCGCCGAGACCGGTGCCGAGGACGATACCGATGTCGGGGCGGAGAGCGGTGCGCTTGCGGATGAGGGCGGCGGCGCGCTCGGCTTCGTCGAAGGCTGATCCAGTTGCTGCTTGGGGCATGAGTCAGGACATTCTAATGTCTGGCTGCGCGGGTGACCTGGGTAACGTGACCCCCCCTCCCCCCTTCCTCCGGTGCCGGGAGGCTGGTTCGTAACTGCCGCAGTATCTTGCGCTTAAGGGCCCTCCCGAAGGATAAATATGTCCAAACAAAGGACTTAGAGGTAAAAATATCATTCCATTGCGCTTAGCGGAGGGTCTTGCCTCATTTCCGGTGCGGATGGCTGGTCCGGAGCGTAAACAATTCATTCCAGACTGGTTGCGGCTAAATATGTCCTGGCAATGGACTTACAAAGACGAAAGCCACGGAAGGGTTTCCGTGGCTTGGTTTCTAAGTTGGCCTGATTTAAGGATAGCAATTTGGATGGGGTGATCTGGCAGTTTCTTGGGTGGGTGCGTGGGTTTGGGTCCATTTTGGGATTGAAGGGAGTTGCATGTCACGAGGTGTGTCTGGATTGCGGACCATGGCGCGTTGGTGATTGGCGCAATGGTCCTTTGCCCTCTATAGCAATTAGTGCGATTGAGCAGCTGTGCCAGAACCGGGCC
>JAUTWX010000319.1 GCA_030838385.1 Acidobacteriaceae bacterium | reverse complement strand
TGATCGGATCGAGGCGCATGGCGTGCAACGCAGGGACATAACTGGCGGCGATGGCGACGGCGGTGAGCACGGCGGTTACACCGGCGAATGTGGAGAGATCGTAGGGCGAGACACCGTAAAGCAGGCCGGCCATGAGGTGAGAGACGATAAACGCGCCAACCAGGCCTACGCCGGCGCCGGCGGCGGCCAGAGTGAGTCCCTGGCGCAAAACCATCCTGAGGATATTGCTCCTTTGCGCGCCCAGCGCGAGGCGAATGGCGATCTCGCGCGATTGCTCATGGACCAGGAAGGAGATAGTTCCATAAATTCCCAGGCCCGCGAGCAGCAGGGCAGTTGCGGCAAAGAGCGCCACCATTTCCATGGAGAATCGGCGCACGGAAAGCGAAGACGAGAGGACGTCGTCCAGGGTCTGCGCGTGGAAGACGGGCAGCTCCGCATCGACGGACTGGATTTGCGTGCGCACTTGCGCGGCGATGGCGGCGGGATCGACCTGTCCACGCAGAAAGAACGCCAGATCTTTTATGTGGCTTTGCTGGTAGATGTCGAGGTAAACCTGCGGAACGCCGGCATCCGCGAGCGATTCCGTACGCGCGTCGGCGATGACGCCGACGATGGTGCCCCAGTCCGGCTTGTGGGCGCTCAAGCGGACGCGCTTGCCAACCGGATCCTGACCGGGCCACCATGTGCGCGCGGCGGCCTGATTGATGACCCCCACCCAGGGCGTGCTTTCGAGGTCCTGGTCGACGAAGAGGCGTCCGCGCAGCAGCGTCATGCCGAGCAGGTGAAAGTATTCGGGCGAGACGATCGACGTATTGATCAGGGGAGGCTGGCTGCCCTGCGCGTCCTGGCCCTCGCGGATCAATTGTCGCGGCCTTAGATCGCTCTCGCCATGGCCCAGGGGAAGCCCCGCCGTATCACTGACAGCGGTTTCTTCCACGCCCGGCAGCGTCCGGATGCGACGGAGAGCTTCGCGCAGGAACACCGCTTCCTGCGTGGCGGTGTGGTAGATGTCGGTGCTGGGATCGTTGGGATTCGGAAGCGTGGTCTCGACTGCCATCACTCGAGTGGGATTGAAGCCGAGCTGCACCTTAAACAGGTCCCAGAAACTGCGCAGCAGGAGGCCGGCGGCGACCATCAGCACCAGGGAGAGGGCTAATTCACCAATCACCAGCAGATGGCGTAAGCGCGAGCGCCGTCGGGAACCGTTGGACCCGCGACCTTCCTGTCGCAGCGTCGCTGTCAAATTGAGGCGACTTGTGAGCCACGCGGGGGCAAGCCCGAAGATGGTTCCGGCGGCGACGGAAATGACGAGGGCAAACGCCAGCACGCCCCAGCTGATGGATATGTCATTGAAGCGCGGCAGGGTTTCGGGAACAAATTGCAGCAGGAGTTTCCGGGCGCAGAACAGAACCGCAACACCGGTGATGCCGCCAAGCACGAAGAGCAGCAGACTCTCGGTGAGCAGCTGACGAATCAGGCGCATTCTTGCGGCTCCCAGTGCCTGGCGAACCGCCATCTCGCGTCCGCGCGCGCTGGCGCGTGCCAGCAGCAGATTGGCGACGTTGACGGAGCTGATCAGCAGCACCATTCCCACCGCGCCGAACAGCAAAATGAGCGATTGGCGAACGTTGCCGACAAGAGTTTCGGCCAATGAAGTGAGGTGGATAGTCCACGCGGTATCCGGCGGATAATCCGCCGGATACTGCTTTTTCAAAGATGCAACCAGGGCATCGAGGCGCCCCTGCGCGGCCTCGGGCGAAAGACCGGGTTGAAGGCGCGCGACAGTCTCGTATTGCAAACGCGCGCCGCGCATCGGCGTCGGTTGGTGGGCGTCGGAAAATCCGTCCGCCGCCCACAATTCGGTACCGCGCTCCGCGCTGGTCTGGCCCTGGTCTCGAAAGCCGGCGGGCATGACGCCGACAATTTGAAAGAGATCGTTGTCAAGACGCAGACTCTTGCCGACCATGTGGGGGTCGGCGCCAAATGCGCGCTTCCAAAGCCCATCGCTGATGATGACTTCGCCGTTGGAGCCAGGTGAGGAGTCGTGCGGATCAAAGGTGCGGCCCAACGCTGCATCCACGCCGAGCACCGCGAAGTAACTCGGTGAGACCGTCGCTCCGGCGATGTGCGTGGGCTGTGCGCTCCCGGTAACATTTTCTGAGCCGTGAAAGCAAAAAGACACATATTGGAAGATTTCCAAGCTCTGAAGGTCTCTCAACTCAGGGATGGACAAGCCCACGTCGTGCGCGCCCACGCCGGGAAGATTGGTTTCAATGCGCACCAGTTGGCTGGGGTTGGGGTAGGGCAAAGGATGGAGCAGGGTTGCGTCGATCACGCTGTAGATAGCGGTAGTCGCTCCGACGCCGAGGGCCATGGTGGCGATGGCAATGAGGGAAAATCCGGGAGACCGGTGCAGCATTCGAAAAGCGTAGCGGAGATCGAAGAGAAAATTCTCAGCAAGCGGAAGACCTTGCTCCGAGTGGTGGTGCTCGCGAATGGCCTGGGCCGCGCCAAGCTTCAGTGCGGCTTGACGCCGCGCCTCGGCGGCCGACATGCCGGCACGCAAATTCTCCTCAGTCTGCAAGGCAAGATGCTCGGCCATCTCTTCCTGGAGGCGCTGGTCGGCGCGCCTTCCGGTGGCGAAGTTCGAAAGGCGAATGAAAAAGCGGCGCAGGAATCTCATGGCAGGTTCTCGGCTTTGACCTCAAAGAAGCGCGCGATGATAGCCGCGGTCTGATTCCAATCGCGGGTCTCCGTTTGCAGCTGTTTGCGGCCCGTCACGGTAAGGCGATAAAAGCGGGCGCGGCGGTTGTTTTCCGATGCGCCCCATTGCGAAGCAATCGAGCCCTCATGCTCCAGCTTCAGCAGCAAGGGATAGAGCGTGCCCTGATTCACATCCAGAAGGTCTCCGCTGATCTGCTCAATGCGGCGGGCGATGCCGTAGCCGTGCTGCGGGCCCAGAACATCGAGGGTTTTGAGGACCATCAGCGCAAGCGTTCCTTGCAAAACGTCGGGCTTTTCCTTCATGGTGGGACCAACCTCTAGGTTTCCTACAGGAAGGATGGCATGGTTCCTTTTGGAAAGCAACAGGAAATCTTGCGCGATCTTTCGACGTCAAGTCCAGAAGAGCTGTCAGGAAACTGCCGGGAGACTGTTT
>JAUTWX010000484.1 GCA_030838385.1 Acidobacteriaceae bacterium | reverse complement strand
CCCTCAGCGTGAATCTCCGCCAGCAGCACGCGACGGTCCGTGGTCTCGCCAAAGCTGGTCACAAACGGCTCCACCAGTGGCATCCGGATCTCGCGCAGCACGATTGAATCGATTCTCATAGACTCTTTCCTGTTCACTCGCCCTGTCTGTGTTTCATCCCGTGGTGTGTCGTCCCATGCAATGTCATCACGCTGTTGCTGAAGCTGCCGGCGGCCGGTTCGACGAAACCCAACGACTCAATTCGAACCACCCGTTGCCCTCTCGGTCCCGCGAAAACCCCGTCACTGCCAGCCCGCGGGCAAACGCCTCGACAAACTGCGCCTGGTTGGCCTTTTGCAGCGCCATCGCCTGCGCTGCCCCCTCCGCGGATTCCTTCCACTGCATCACTTGGTGCGGCAGCTCGATGCGCATCTCGACCTCCCCGCGCGGCGCGTGCCTTCCCGCAACCGCCTCGGTCACGCGCTCGCTGTCCAGCCACCATTCGGCGTGCAGCCTGTCCGTAGCGCGGCCACCCTGAATCCGAGCCGAGGATACACCATAGAAATTGGGCGTATAGCTGTGGGTAATCGCGCCCAGCTTTTCGATGTTGAAGAACGCATTCTTGATCTCCAGTGGATCGAAGGTCCACTCCATCAATCGAATGCCCCGTTTCAGGGCATCCGCCCGTTGCGCCAGCTTCAGCCGCCGACCCACGCCCGAGTTGCGAAACTCCGGCCGCACCGCCAGCATGTGCGAGTGCAGATACGGGGCTCCGTCGCGAATACCCGGCAGCGCCATCGCGAAGCCGGCCAGCGTGTCCTCAGCGGTGAAAGCGCCCATCACCTGCCCGCCGATCCGCTGCGCCACGGTGAACATCCGACGCGGAATCACATCCATCTCGTCGTAACCCCAGGTGGCTATCTGCAGCGCGACGCATGCCTCTAGCTCCTCCTGTCCCTGACAGGAGCGCACGTCAAGTTTGGTTCCCGCTTGCATATCCTTCGGATACTTCGCCTGTTCTGTGATCATTCAGCCGCAATCGCCTCTTGTTGCTTGGCTTGCGCCCATAGCGCCTCAAGCTCGGCGGCATTGCTCTCGCTCAGCGCACGGCCACTCGCCTGCTCCATCGCAGCAAATCGCCTGCGAAACTTCGCATTCGTTCGCCGCAGCGCCAGCTCCGGGTCAACCTTCAAATGCCGCGCCAAATTCACGACCGTAAACAGCAGGTCGCCCACTTCACCCTCGACTGCCTCTGGAGCCGCGCCAGCCCGGACCTCCACCTCAATCTCCCGGCACTCCTCCTCGACTTTTTCCAGCAGACCCGCGCGGTCCGGCCAGTCGAAGCCCACCTTCGCCGCCTTCCCGCCCAGCTTCGTCGCCTCCAGCAGCGCAGGAAAGCTGCGCGGCACCTCGTCCAGCAACGATGCGGAGGAGCCGTCCTCCGACTTTTCAGCGTTGTTCTTTTCGGCTTTCTTGATGGCCTCCCAATTCGCCAGCACACCGGCGGATTCAGATGCCGTAGCCGCGTCTACCTGCGCGCGATTTCCCGCCGCCGCGCTCGCCTCGTCGCCAAAGACATGCGGGTGCCGGCGGATCAGCTTGCGGTTCAAATGATCGAGCACGTCAGCGATGGAAAAGTAGCCGGCCTCATCGCCCATCTGCGCATAGAACAGCACCTGCAACAGCAGGTCGCCCAGCTCCTCGCCCAGGTCGTCCCAGTGCTCCCGCTCGATCGCGTCCAGCACCTCGTAGGTCTCTTCCAGGGTGTATTTGCGGATGGTGGCAAAGCTTTGCTCGCGGTCCCAGGGGCATCCACCGGGTCCGCGCAGCCGCGCCATGATTGCCACACTCTCCTGAAACAGTGCGCCGGCGTCAGGGGACTGGCTGCCGTTCTGCTGGCTCATGCCACCACTTTAACCGATGTCGGCTGCCGGATACTCTGGGGCGCACCATGCCGCATGCCGGTGTATCTGGTCTCGCTATACTGCCCAACAGCCCCGATATTTGC
Source organism: Acidobacteriaceae bacterium (assembly GCA_030838385.1). Taxonomy (GTDB): domain Bacteria; phylum Acidobacteriota; class Terriglobia; order Terriglobales; family Acidobacteriaceae; genus KBS-83. Next base: position 8,728 of record JAUTWX010000484.1, on the reverse strand, counting down.
GCGCTGGGGAGCGCCTTCGCCGGATGCTGACCATCGAGATCGTCTTCGCGTTGCTCTTCGGACTGGCTCTCGGCAGCTTTCTCAACGTCTGCATCAGCCGCCTGCCGCGCCATCAGTCCATCGTGCAGCCGCCCTCCCACTGCCCTCGCTGCAGCGCGCGGATCGCCGCTCGCGACAATATCCCACTCGTCAGCTTCCTGCTGTTGCGCGGCCGTTGCCGCAACTGCCACAAACGCATCGCGTGGCGGTATCCGTTCGTAGAAGCAGCCGTCGCCGCGCTCACCGTCGGCAATATTCTCTTCGCTGGCCCCAACCTGGAGGGCGTCGCCTACACGATTCTCTGCGCGGTGCTGCTGGCATTGGCCGTCTGCGATGCCGAGACGATGCAGTTGCCCGACACTCTCACTTTGCCGCTGCTCGGCCTCGGCATCCTCTATCGCGCCAGCGACGGCTTTGTCGGAGAGTCACACCGTGGTGCAGCCTATGCCTGGCACTCCGCATTGTTGTTGGGTCTGCGAGGCGCGATCTCCGCGGCAGCCACCGCACTTGCACTGCTGCTACTGCGCTGGCTCTACTCGCTCGTGCGCCACCGACAGGGTATCGGTCTCGGCGATGTGAAGCTCGCCGCGGCGATCGCGGCCTGGCTCGGCGCGCGTCAGATGTGCGTGGTTTTCTTTCTTGCCGTGGTGACGGGAGCACTCACCGCGCTCGCTGTGCTGGCTGTGCGCGGCCGGAAAACGGCAAAATCAGAGGGTCCGCTGGCCGTACCCTTCGGCACGTTCCTCGCGCTCGCGGGAATCTATTGCGCCTTCCTGGGAGGGCCCACCCTGCAGTGGTATCTGAGCTTCTTCCCCTGATGGCGTTTTCGGAGTAGCCGAAGCAGGAGGCGCGGTGTGCGAAGCGGTATACGAGAATACGATGGCCGAAGCATCCGCTCCGGGCCTGAACAATCTTCCTTCTCTAACTTAAATCCGCGCCATCTCCGGCTTGCGGATCACTTCCACCGACAAGGTCTCGCGCAAGTCACACATTTGCGTCAGATGATGCCGCAGGTGCAGCACGTGATAGCGGCGCCACTGATCGACGCGCAGCGGCCCCAGCAGGAAATGCCGTCCCACCCGCTCCATGCCGAAGCGCTGCCGGCACTCATCCAACGTCGCGTCCAGCGATTCGATCGCTTTCTCGATCCGCTCTGTCAGGTCGCGCACGCCGGTGGTGGGCAGGTTCGCCTTCGGCGTCGTCGCTTCCTGCGCACCTACGCCCTTGGGCATGTGGCCCGCACCCAGAATCATCAACTGAAGCGCCCATTCCGTGCGTGAGCGATGCGAATTCCGCCCCGGCCGGCCCTTGGCCAACCGCTCTTCGAGTGTGGTCCGTGTGCAGTCCATGGAAAGCACCAGGTGCTCCGCGATCTGGTGCACCGACCAGCAATGCGGCTGTCCCCAGGGGTGCACATTTGCCGACGTGGCATCGAACAAGCCGAGCTCTGCGGCGAGGTCGCGAAATGCGGGCTGGAAGACTGCGTGCATGGGTGCCTGAAGTTGGCCTGAAATCGGCTTTCTGGATAACTGCAGGCACCATAGACCTTGCCCCCAAAGTGAGGCAAGTACGAAAAAGTGGGAGATGTGGCAAAGTTGGTCCCACGTTCGTGCTACTTCGACAGAGCGCGGATCGCCTTGCGGGCCGATTTGGCGTCATTCCCATCGGGCGCGATCTCCAGGTAGAGCTTGTAGTTGGTCAGCGCCTCGTCCGTATGGTGCAGACCCGCCGCTGACGCCGCCAGTCCATAGATCGCGTCCAGATTCGTCGGATCCATCCGGTTTGCCTCGGAGAATCGCCCATAGGCGCCTTCGTAGTTCCCATCGCCAAGGTAGAAGCGCCCCACCCGGATATCGTCCTGCGCCTTCCCCTCGCCCGCAAGCGAGCCACTTTGGATGTCCTTGTCGCTCGGCTTTCTCAGCCTGCGGCGGCCACTCTCCCGCGGCAGGTCGGCGTTCGGGTCTGTGTCGCCGCTCGCCGGGTCGCCGGCCGGGTTGGAGCTGCTGCTCGCACCGCTGCTGGAGCCGTTCGCATCATTCCCATTGCCGTTATCTTTTGCCGCAGCCGCGGCAGCGCCCTTCGACACGTCCTCGGGAAATGGATTCTCTTGCGCCGCCGCATTTCCCGGCTTCGGCGTGGCTGGTGGAGTCGGCTGGCCACCATCTGAAGTGCCCGTATTTGGAGCGCCGGTATCTGGAGCGGCAGGAGCGTCGGCCGGCTGACCCTGCTGCTGCGCCGCCTGTTTCGAGACATCCGCAGGGAATGGATTCTCCTGCGCGGCTTTCTTGTGCGCGGGCGGCGTCTGCTGATCTTGCTGCTTGCTCTGTGACGACGACGAAGCTTGACCACTGCCAGAGTCCGCCGCGCCCGATTGCTGCGCGATCGCGGGAAGCGCCAGCAGTACGCCCGTCGCGAGCATGACTGCGGCGTGACGCGCGAGCGAGCGCCCCGATGTTCGCGTCGTTGTCGTCGCTGTCGCCACGTGGTCCATCCCTTCTAGCTTAATAGGACGCGGCAGCCACCGGACAGGGCTCTATACTCGGGAGAACTTTTCTTCCCGAGGAACACATGGGCTTGATGATCCGCTCCTCCGCCATCCACGCCGCCGGCTGCTACACCACCGCTCCTATCCGCAAGGGCGTCCGCGTCGTCGAATACACCGGCCCCCGTCTCCGCAAAGCGGAGGCCGACCAGATCTATGAGGATTCGCCCATCACCTATCTCTTCGGCATCGGCTCGCGTTCGATCGTGATCGACGGCCACGGCGCGGCCATGTTTCTCAATCACTCCTGCGACCCCAACTGCGAAACCGACGAGATCGGCGACCGCGTCTGGATCCTGGCCATCCGCAACATCGCGCCCGGCGAGGAGCTCACCTACGACTACAACCTCTACGACGGCGACGAAGACGAAGCCGATTGCAACTGCGGCGCTCCAGCATGCCGGAAGACCATGTACTCGCCGGCAGAGATCGCCCGGCGCGAACGCGTTGCGAAGCGGAAGAAGAAAAAATAGCTAGATGGCATTCACAGCAGATTTCACCGCCTCGCGCAGCCATGCATGGCGCGCATCGCTGTCCAGTCGCGGATGCCATGCCATCAGGAAGTGAAATCCCACAAGTTCCGCTGGCGCCTTCACCAGCCGCAACTGGGGATTGCCTTCGACCACGGAACGCATACCGCTGGTTAACGTAAGTACGAGCTCCGTATTCGGCAGGCTTACCAGCGCGACGCCGAAATACGGAACCCGCAGTGCGGATCTCCGCTTTTTTCCCAGGGCCGCGAGCTGCTTGTCCGGAATCGACTGCACGTTCGCCAGTGTCGCTACGGTCAGGTGATCGGCCGCCAGATATTGCTTCAATGAAAGGCGCTCGCCATGCTTACTGGTACGCGCCACCGCGCAGATCCACTCCTCGCGATACAGTCGCTCTGACCGGAAGTGCGCCGGGAGCAATCCGTCGTCGATGTGCAACGCCAGATCGAGCTGTCCGTGTTCGATCATGTCGGCCGCGCCCGTTTGCCACGGCACAAAATCGAAGTTCACCAGATACCCTCCTGCCGCATATCTGCGGCAGAGGCCCGGTACCACGACGGAACAGACATTGTCCGGACCGGAAAGGCGAAAGCTGCTGCGCTCACTCGTCGGGTCAAAGCTGCTTGGCATCACCAGTCGTTCCATCTTTGGCAGCAGGCCCTCAAGTTCGCGCAGGATGCGTCGGCCATGCGGCGTAGGTTCGAATCCCGCTGGTGAGCGCACCAGGAGATCGTCTTGAAATACAACGCGCGCCCGCTGCAGCGCGCGGCTGACCGCGGGCTGGCTCAGCAGCAGACGCGATGCCGCCGCGGTCACGCTCCGTTCTTCGGCAATCACCGCAAAGGTGACCAGCAGGTTCAGATCGATCTGTCTTAATTTCTCTAAACGCATGGACATGATGTTCATTATGCATGAAACGTATGTTAGGGCGTTCTCATCTTTCACCTGTGGCCGGAAGAGACAGCCATCCGATTGGAGACAACATGACAGAACAGATAAAGAACAACGCGGCCGAAAGCAGCCTGCGCAGCAAACGCATCCTTGTCCTCGGGGGCTCATCCGGCATCGGACTCGCGGTCGCGCAACAGGCAGCCGCTCAGGGAGCGCAGCTAGTCGTCGCTTCCAGCAACCCGGATCGCGTTCAGGAGGCGGTTCAGACCGTGGGCGAAGCAACGGAAGGTCGAATAGTCGATCTTTTCAACGAAAACTCTATCCGGGACTTCTTCGCCGAACTCGGCGACTTCGATCACCTCGTCTTCACCGCCGGCGATACGCTGCAGCTGGGTGAGATTGCCGCAACGAACCTCGATCAGGCGCGCCGCGCGTTCGAGTTGCGCTATTGGGCGGCGCTCGCGGCTGTAAAGTACGGCAGCCCCCACATACGCCGCGGTGGATCCATCGTGCTCACCACTGGAGTAGCTGGGCAGCGTCCGCATCGGGGCTGGGCGCTCGGCGCCAGCGTCACCAGCGCCGTCGAGGGACTGACACGTGCCCTCGCTGTAGAACTCGCGCCATTACGCGTCAATGCGGTCTCTCCCGGCGTCGTACGCACTAACCTGTGGAAGAACATGACAGAACAGGAACGCGACGCTATGTATCAGAATGTCGGGAAGAATCTGCTGGTCGGTCGGGTAGGGGAGGTGGAGGACATCGCGCACGCCTACCTCTACCTGATGCAGGAGAGTTACAGCACCGGCCAAGTCATCGTAGTCGACGGTGGCGCAACCCTGGTCTGATTACTTGGCTTCATTGGCAAAGACAGTAGGGGCGAGAATCCGTGGAAACAGGAACGAAAGCGGCCTGAAGCGCAACACTTCTTCATATTGCTTGGGGGACTACAATCGCAGTAGACCCCAAGCACCGATCTGACAGATGGCCTACCAGGTTCTCGCCCGCAAATACCGCCCCCAATTCTTCCGCGACGTGATCGGGCAGGAGCACGTCACCCGCACCCTGCTGAACGCACTCGCCCAGGGCCGCATCGCTCACGGCTACATCTTCAGCGGTCACCGCGGCATCGGCAAAACCACCATCGCTCGCATCCTGGCCATGGCGTTGAACTGCCAGCATGCCATCGGCTCCCCTGAGCGCCCCACCGCCGAGCCTTGCGGCACCTGCGATGCCTGCACCGAGATTCGTTCCGGCTCCGCCGTCGATGTCATCGAAATCGACGCCGCTACCAACCGCGGCATCGATGAAATCCGCGAGCTGCGCGACGCCGCCCGCTACCGGCCCGCGCGCGACCGCTACAAAATCTACATCCTCGACGAGGCGCACCAGATCACCGATGCAGCCTTCAACGCGCTACTCAAGACGCTCGAAGAGCCACCCGATCATGTCGTCTTCATGATGGCGACCACGCAGCCCGAGGACATCCCTCAGACCATCCGCTCGCGCTCGCAGCACTACGCCTTCCACGCCGTGCGCTTCGAGGACATCCTCACGCAATTGCGCTCCATCGCCGATCACGAGAAGCTCGACGCCGACAACGCCGCGCTGGCCCTCTTGGCCGAGGCCGGCGACGGCTCCATGCGCGACGCGCTCTCCATCATGGACCAGGCCATCGCCAGCGCGCCGGTGGTCGGCGATGGCCGCCCGCACCTCGAAGCCGCGCAGATTCGCGAGCTCATGGGCACCGTGCCCAACACCGTCTTCGAGCGCCTGCTGGAATGGGTCGGCGAAAACAACAGCGCCGCCGTCATGACGGAGATCGATACCCTGCTCAACGCCGGCAACAGCCCCTCGCAGCTCGCGCGCCAGATGGTCCGCTACCTGCGCAACGCGCTGATGGCCAAGCTGGGCGGCGAATCGACCGAGCTGCTGCAGATCTCCGACGACGAGCGCGCCCGCGTCTCCCGCACCGCGATGCTCTTCGCCGAAGAAGACCTGACGCGCTTCCTGCAGATCATGCTGCGCAGCTTCGACGAGATGAACTATCGCCAGGAGCCGCGCTTCCATCTCGAACTCGGCTTGCTGAAGCTGGTCCACACCCAGCGCCTCATTCCACTGGAGCAATTGATGAGTCAGTTGCCGGCCGGCGGAGCCAATGCATCCCGCCCCTCAGTTCCGAGCTCAGTTCCGGGCCGCATTGCCGCAAGCGTGCCCGCACCGGCTGCCACACAGCGGCCTGCATCGCAGCCCGCTCCGCCGCGCAGTGTGGCAAGCAGCGAGGCCGCCCGCGGCGGCTCGGTAGACGCGTCCACGCCGCCGGCGCAGCCCACCTTCTCCCCCTTCGAGTCGGACACCCGCCGCAAGTCCGGACCGTCCGGCTCTGCCGTCGCGACCGAAATCCTGTCTGCGGCCGAGTCGCTCGCATCTGGAAACCTCGCGGTCGAGACGGCAGTTGCGCTGGACGAAGCCTCCGCACCCGATCCCGTCGAGAAAACTCCATCCTTCCACCACGAGCCGCCCGATCCTCAGATTCGCGGCCACGCCTCGTCCGAAGTAGAGCGCCACGTCGCCGACCTCGAAGAAGAGATTGCCTCCGACGGCGAACCCGAGCCACCGGCATCCAGCGAATTTGTAAGCATCACTGACAAGCTGCGCGATGCCGTGACCCAGGCGCTGCACGAGAAAGGACATGAGACGGCAAGCGCGCTGCTTGGCGTCGGTCAGTGGTCGCTCGACGGCAACATCATCACGGTCGCAGTCAAAACAGGCAAGACAATGCTCTCGCTGACCATGACGCCCGACGCCGAGCGTATCGCCCGGACGGCCCTGCAGCGGGCCGGCAGCACTGCAAAGCTTGTGGTCGTGCTTGGAGAGGGCTCTACCTCGCCCGCTCCACCCGCTCCGCATGCTGCCAAGGGCAGCATCCAATCACAGGCGCTCGACAATCCACTGGTGAAGCAGGCGCAGGAGCTCTTCCGCGCCGAGGTCCGCAGCATTCTTGACCTCCGGGGCAAGCCATAGGAAAGGACATCGATTGAATCCGCAAGACATCCAGAAAATGCTCGGCCAGGCGCAGGAGATGCAGCAGCAGATGGAGCAGCGCCTCGCCAGTACAGTCGTCGAGGCGACCTCCGGCGGCGGCGCCGTCACCGTGAAGATGAACGGCAAGAAGCAGGTACTCTCGCTCAAGATCGACCCTACGACCGTTGCCGGCCTCGGCTCAAATACCGCCGATGTCGAGATGCTCGAAGACCTCATCACCGCCGCGCTCAACGAAGCCGGCCGCCGCGCCGACGAGAGCCTGCAGTCCGGCCTCTCCGGCATGCTCGGCGGCCTCAATCTACCCGGCTTCTAAGCACGCATGTCACGCTTCGCAGAGCCCATGGCGCGCCTCATCGAGGAGCTGCGCAAGCTACCCGGCATCGGCGCCAAGAGCGCGCAGCGGCTCGCATTCCACATCCTGCGCTCCAGCGTGGCCGATGCCGACGCTCTCTCCGACGCCGTCCGCGAGCTGAAGGCGAAACTGCGCCTCTGCTCCATCTGCAACAACATCACGGATGTCGACCCCTGCGTCTACTGTTCCAGCCCCACGCGCAACCAGCGCCAGGTCTGCGTAGTCGAGGAGCCGACCAGCATCAGCGTCATCGAGCGCACACACTACAGCGGCGTCTATCACGTGCTGCACGGCACGCTGTCGCCGCTGAACGGCGTCGGCCCGGAGCATCTGCGCACCGGCTCCCTCACCGCGCGCGCCGAGCGCGGCGAGATCGACGAGGCCATCCTCGCCACCAGCCCCACGCTCGAAGGCGAAGCCACCGCCTCCCTGCTCGCCGATCTGCTCAAGCCTTTTCCGGTGCGTATCACCCGCATCGCCACCGGCGTCCCCGCCGGCAGCGACATAGAATACGCGGATGAAGTCACGATGACCCGCGCATTGGAAGGACGGCGCGAGATCTAGCGCGGCAAAGCAAAACGCCCGGCACGGAGCCAGGCGCTTGCCATTCGATTTACGATTTCTTCAAGCAGAACTTTAACTCCGCAGCCGGGCCAGCAAATCCTGCGGGTGCACCGGCTTCGCTAGGATCTCAAACTCGTGCCCCTGCACCCGCGCGCGATCCAATAGATCGGCAGTCGCCGCTTGTCCAGAGAAGAGTAATATTTTGCAGTTCGGGAGCATCCCGCGGATCTTGATCGCCGCGTCGATGCCGTTCATGTCCATCATGATCACATCGGAGATCAGCATGTCCGGCTTCAGCGTCTTCGCCGTCTCCACTGCCTTCTCGCCGCTATAAACTGCCGTCGCTTCAAAGCCCGCTTGGTTCAGGATGATGGATAAGGTATCGGCGATCACGCGTTCGTCATCGGCTACCAGGACTTTAGGCTTGAATTGTGATTCGGACATTCGCTCCCTTTTTTGCTCATAGCGGCGCTGGTCACACACCCTCTCTACATCGACCTCTGCCACCCTGACCTGAGGCATCGCCACCGGCCCTTGAACTCGTTTGTTCGAGTACTTTTCCTGGTCGTTGTAGCCGGGGAGGGACGCTCGCCGCGGCTTCCGCTCCGGAAACGCCACACGACAGTCGCTGGCCTATCTACGCCTGCAGGGAAAATGCTCTATCTCCTAGATGATACGCTTCCCGTGGGGAGATGCTTCATCTCCCCGCAAACAGACAACGCATACAGTAGGCAGACAGTCAGGTACCGGACAAACCCTGTGCTTCCGCCGGACTTCGCCTGAGCTGGTGATGGAGAAACGCAGCAG
>JAUTWX010000163.1 GCA_030838385.1 Acidobacteriaceae bacterium | reverse complement strand
AGTGATCCTGGGGCATACGGTGGTGGCGATGCCGTTGGTATTCACCACGGTGTCGGCTGCGTTACGAGGCTATGATCCGGCGTTGGAATTCGCTGCGATGACGCTGGGTGCGAATGGCTGGCAAGCGTTCCGCTATGTCACGCGGCCGATGATCGGTAGTGGGTTGGCGATCGGCGGCATCTTCGCTTTCGCGATCTCGTTCGATGAGCTGATGTTGGCACTGTTCCTGGCGAGCGCGCGCACGGAGACGCTGCCGCGCCTGTTGTGGGAGCATCTGCAGCAGACGATCACACCGGTGATCGCCGCCGTCGCCACCCTCGTGTTGTTGTTCACGGTGCTCTTGATGGGGGCTGTGTTGTTGCTGCGCCGTTCCGACGCGGACGCGGAGGTCGCATGACGCGCGGAGCGTCCCTGACATTCGATCAGGTCAGCAAGAGCTATGGCGCGGTCATGGCGTTGCAGCCGACCAGCATGTCCGTCGCGCCCGGCGAATTCTTCGCGCTGCTGGGACCATCGGGCTCGGGAAAGTCCACTTTGCTAGGCACCATCGCGGGCTTCGTGGCGCCCAGCGGCGGCCGCGTCCTGGTGGACGGCACCGACATCACCGGCATGTCGCCGCATCGCCGGAACATCGGCATGGTGTTCCAGAACTACGCGCTGTTTCCCTATCTCACCGTGGCGCAGAACATCGCATTTCCGCTGAAGATGCGGCGATTGCCAAAGTCGGAAATCACCCCCCGTGTGGATCGGGCGCTGGAGATGGTGCGGCTGGGCGGGTTTGGGCCGCGCATGCCGGCGCAATTGTCCGGGGGACAGCAACAGCGCGTCGCACTGGCGCGCGCGGCGGTCTATGATCCACCGCTGCTGCTCATGGATGAGCCGCTCGGCGCGCTGGACAAGAACCTCCGGGAAGAGATGCAGGAGGAACTGCGGCAGTTCCACCATACAGTCGGCGCAACGATCCTGTATGTGACGCATGACCAGCAGGAAGCGGCGTCGATGGCGGATCGCATCGCGATCATGAACCATGGCAAAGCGGAGCAGATCGGCTCACCGCACGAGGTGTACGACCAACCGAGCAACAGTTTCGTCGCCCGCTTTTTGGGCGAGGCGAACATGTTCCGTCTGCGTCAGGTGTGTGCGGATGGGTCCGGCCATATGCGGTGCGACACGGAGGAGGCGCTGTCGGTGCTGGCGCGCGGCGCCGCGTCGGGCGCCGTGGCCTGCGTTCGGCCAGAAGATATCACGATTGCGACCACGCCGACGGGACGAGATAACTGCTTCCCCGGCCGTATCGTTGATCTGGTGCAGGTCGCCGGCAGCGTGCGCTACCGCGTCGCGGTCACGCCAGGCTGTACATTGAGCGTGCGTGCGTCGGCGGAACGCCGCGCGACCGTTCTGACAATGAACGACGCGGTGCATGTTGGGTGGGATGCCGCGGATATGCTGGTACTGCCGGCATGAGCGACTTAAATACATAAGGAGAACAAACATGACGTCATATCGACTCAGTCGCCGTGCGCTGTTGGTCGCAGGCACGGCCGCATTGGCCACGCCGCATATCGCTCGTGCGGCGGCGAAGAGCATCGTCGTGGCCAACACCGGCGGTGCGTTCGAGGCGGCGATGGACGCCGCGTTGATCAAGCCGTTCACTGCAAAGACCGGCATCGAGGTCGTCAAGACGGTGAACGTCTATGCCAAGCTGAAGGGGATGGTGGAAGCGAATGCGGTCGATTGGGACGTGGCGCAGCTCGATTCCACGGCTGCGGCCACTTTCGCGAATCAGGGACTACTGGAGAAACTCGATTACGGGGTGATCAACAAGAGCGACCTGATCAAGGGCGCGGCGCACGAATCGTATCTGCAGATGGACGTCGTGGCGACGTGCGTAGCGTGGAACACCAAGAATGTGAAACCGGCACAGGTGCCACATACCTGGGCGGAGCTGTGGGATATGAAGCGGTTCGGCGGGCAGCGTGGGATGTGGAAGCAGCCGTACCAAGTGATGGAAATAGCCCTGATGGCAGACGGCGTCCCGCTCGACAAACTGTACCCTCTCGACGTCGATCGCGCCCTGAAGAGTCTCGATCGTATCAAGCCCGACATCTTCTGGTGGACCAGCGGTGCGCAGTCGGCGCAGATCCTGATCGATGGCGATGTCGCGGCGAGCATGGCGTGGAACGGCCGCTTGTTCGATCCGAAGCAAGGCGGTGCGCCCGTCGATTTCCATTTCAACCAGGCCCTGTTCGTTTCGGACGCGCTGGTGGTACCGCGCGGCGCGAAGAGCAGGAAGGAATCGATGGAATTCATCGCTTTTTCCATGGAACCGCAGCAGCAGGCCAATTTCTCCAAGCTGATCCCGTATGGGCCGACCAATGAGAAGGCTTTGCCCTTGCTGGACAAGGCGCGACTGGCGGTGCTGCCCTCGTCTGAGGAGAACCTGGCACATGGGGTGTTCCAGAGCTTCGACTGGTGGGCGGAGAACGGATCCAAGACCGGCGAGAAGTTCAACGCCTGGCTGCTGAGCTGAGATGATCCGGATCCGTCATGACCGGACAGTCCGGTCGTGACAGGTGCCGCTTGGACGACATATGCGATGGCCAGGCGACGCTTGCACTCAAAGGGGTCTGCGATTGCGGGAGCCGACCTGGCACCGCAACGGGTTTTGGCGGCCTGGAGAACTTGTAAGTGGCAGAGCTCAACCATCGCCGCCCCACCAAAACTCAGTCGTCGTGCTCGAGGTCGGTGGCAAGGCCGCTTGCGCAAACCAAAAGGTCAACCATGCGCCAGATGAAGCTAGGCTTATCCATAGCCAACCTCGGCTACCACTACGCCGCCTGGCGACACCCGGATGTGCCAGCCGCCGGCAATATGCAGTTCGCCCACTTCAAGCACTGCGTCAAACTGGCGGAGGCGGGCAGGTTCGATCTCATCTTCCTCGCCGACAGCTCTGCGGTGCGCGATCTCGACGACACCGCCATCGCCCGCGAGTTGGAGCATCAACTGGTCAAGCACGAGCCTTTGGCCTTGTTGGCTGCGCTTTCCACGGTCACCTCCCGCGTCGGCCTGGTCTGCACGGCCTCCACGACGTACACCGAACCGTTCAACCTCGCCCGCCAGTTGACCACGCTGGACCATATCAGCCGTGGCCGCGCCGGGTGGAATATGGTGACCAGCTTCAGCCTCGACGAGGCACGCAATTTCGGCCTGAACGCGCCGTTGCCCTCAGATCAGCGCCATTCCCGCGCCAGCGAGTACATCGACGTGTTCAAGGGGTTGGAGGAAAGCTGGGACGACGATGCCCTGGTGCGCGACAAGGCAAGCGGCATCTTCTTCGACCGCGCGCGCATGCGGCAGTTGAATCATGAGGGCCAGCATTTCTCTGTGCGCGGCCCGCTGGATATCGGCCCCGGTCCGCAGCGCCACATCCCCATCTTCACCGCCGGTGAGTCCGAAAATGCCCAGGAATTGGCCGCCCGCTCGGCGGATGTCGTCTATGGCGGGCAGCCCGACCTGGAATCAGCCCGCGCCTATTATGCTTCCTTGAAGGGCCGGCTGGCCAAATACGGCCGCAGCCATGACGATCTGGTGGTGATGCCCGGCATCATGGCTTTCGTCGGCCGCACCATGCAGGAAGCGCGCGACAAGTTCGATCGCATGCAGGCACTGATACTGCCGCGCCTCGGCCTGGGCCTGCTCGTGGTGAATGGCTTCCCCGATTACACCGGCTACGACATCGACGGTCCGGTGCCGGATCTACCTATGCCTGCGTCCCTGAAGAATCATGGCCCATCGCCACTGCTGAAGACAATCCGCCGCGAGGGCATGACCATTCGCCAGCTTTACGAAGCCGTCTCCGCTGGTTTCTGGCATATGGGTGTCGTCGGGACTCCCACCAGCATCGCCGATCTGATGGAGGAGTGGTTCACCACCGGCGCCGCGGATGGCTTCAATATTCAGTCCCCCTGCATCCCTGTC
>JAUTWX010000480.1 GCA_030838385.1 Acidobacteriaceae bacterium | reverse complement strand
CGCTGCACTGCATGACCCAGCAGCAGCCGGCGGTATAAGGCAATGAACGATCTCGAAGGGATGCGGGCCGCGCTGGACGAGGCGCGGGCTTCCGAGGCCGCTGGTGAAGTTCCCATCGGAGCAGTGATCCTGTTTGACAACCGGATCGTCGCGCGCGGGCAGAACCGCGTTCTGCGTGACAACGATCCCACGGCCCACGCGGAGATGGTGGCGCTGCGGGGGGCGGCGCTGGCCATCGGCATCTACCGGCTTGCGGGATGCACCCTTGTATCTACGCTTGAGCCCTGCGCGATGTGCGCCGGCGCGATGATCCATGCGCGCATCGACCGGCTGGTGTTTGCTGCGGATGACGCCAAGGCGGGCGCTGCAGGCTCTGTGCTTGGCGTGCTGAACCATGCTGCGCTGAATCATGAGATGGTGCTCGAACGCGGCCTGCTGGCGGAGGAGAGCGCGGCGCTGTTACGAGAGTTCTTCCAGCGTCGCCGATCGTCACCCAAAGCCTGAGCGAGCATCATTCACAACCATTCAACCATCCCAGTATCATGCAGGGCATGCAGGTCCTTGTCTATTCCGCCGTCTGGTGCCGCGACTGCCGCGAGGCGAAGCGCTTCCTGGAGGAGCACAAGATCCCCTATACCGAGATTGACATTGAGCAGGTGCCCGGCGCCGCCGACGAGGTGCTGCGCCATGTGGGCAAGCGCGCCATCCCGCAGTTCGTCATCGACGGCAAGTGGGTGCAGCCCTATAGGCCCGGCTGCGGCTTTTTACGCCAGGAGATGAGCGCGCTATTCGGAGTCGCTGTTTAGGCGACGGTCGTGACATCGCCGTCTGCCGGCCCGGGATCGTTCAGGATGGCGCGCGCATCGGCTTCCTCTGCGGCGCTTACCTGGAGCAGCACACCATCCAGCCCGTTGCCGTAAAGCAGCCCGGCGTTTTCGCCCGCGAGAAAGCAGCGGATGCCCGCCGAATCCAGCCTTCCCTTGGCTAATTCTGCCTGCAGCATGTCCCTGAACCGCTCGATCGTGACCATCTCCTCGCCCGACTGTCCCTTCGGCTGCTCTGCCATTGTCCCGCCTCCTCTGCGCTGAGTAGGATGCACGCCCGCTAGAATAGGACGTTGCGGCCTGGATGACAAAGGGCCGGGGAGACGCTGGCTTGATTGCACGCTATACACGGCCCGGCATGGGCGCCATCTGGACGGACGAGAACAAGTACCGCATGTGGCTGATGGTGGAGACGGCCGCATCCGAGACGCTGGCCGAAGACGGCATTGTGCCCCGCGAGGCAGCGGAGGCCATCCGCGACAAGGGCGACTTCGATCTGAAGCGCATCCGGGATATCGAGGCCGAAGTGAAGCACGATGTCATCGCCTTCACCACTGCCGTCGCGGAGAAGATCGGTCCACAGGCACGCTGGCTGCACTACGGGCTGACATCGAACGATGTGGTGGACACGGCACAGGCGCTGCAGGTGAAGGCTGCCTCTGGGTTGCTGCGAGATGGGATTCTCGGACTGAAGGAGGTGCTGAAGCGCCGCGCGCTCGAGTTTCAGCACACGCCGACGATCGGCCGCACGCACGGCGTCCATGCCGAGCCGACGACCTTCGGGCTGAAGCTGCTGAACTGGTATGCAGAGATCGAGCGCAACCTGGCGCGCTTCGACGCGGCGGCAGAGGACATGCGCGTCGGCAAGCTGTCGGGCGCGGTGGGTACGTTCGGTCATTTGAAGCTGGAACATGAGGTTCGCATCTGCGAGCGGCTGGGATTGAAGCCCGCGCCAGTGGCAACGCAGGTGATCCAGCGCGACCGGCACGCCCACTACATTTCGACCTTGGCCGTGCTGACGGCGACCCTGGACAAGATTGCGACGGAGATCCGTCACTTGCAGCGGACCGAAGTACGCGAGGCGGAGGAGTTCTTCTCCGAGAAGCAGAAGGGCTCGAGCGCGATGCCGCACAAGCGCAACCCGATCACCAGTGAGCAGATCAGCGGGCTCGCACGTGTGGTGCGCGCCAATGCGCAGGCGGCGTTTGAGAACGTCGCGCTGTGGCATGAGCGGGATATCTCGCACTCGTCGGTGGAGCGCGTTATTTTTCCCGATTCGACCATCCTGGCCGACTACCTGCTCGCGAAGACGACTTCGCTCATCGATAAGCTGCTGGTGTATCCAAAGCGTATGCTGCGCAATCTGGAGAGCACGGGCGGGCTGATCTTTTCCGGGCAATTGCTGCTGGATCTGGCGGAGTCCGGCATGTCGAGGGAGGATGCGTATCGGCTGGTGCAGTCGCACGCGATGCGCGCGTGGCGGGAGGAGCTGGTCTTCCGCGATCTGGTCGCGCAGGAGCCGGAGATTACGGCGCGACTCTCGCCGGAGAAACTGGCGCGGGCGTTTGAGTTGCAACGGCAACTACGCAACGTGGATGCGATCTTCGATCGTGTACTGAAGCACGAGGCTGTGCCTGCATGAACGTCACTGTCGCGGTGACAGGAGCAAGCGGCGCGGTATTGGCGCAGCAGCTCCTGCGGGCACTGGAGGCGGATGCGCGCGTTTCTGGAGTGGATTTCGTTGCTTCGGAGAGTGCCCTGCGTGTCATCGCGGAGGAGCTGCATCTCTCCGGCCGGCATGAGCTGCTGGAGAAACTTCTCGGCGGAGCTACAAAGAAGACGCATCCGCATGCGGAACAGGATATCGGCGCGTCGATTGCGAGCGGCAGCTATCCGTCGGCCGGGATGATCGTGCTTCCCTGCTCCATGGGCACGCTGGCGGGCATCGCGAACGGCATGGCGGCGAACCTGATCGAGCGGGCGGCCGATGTTTGTCTGAAGGAGCGGCGGCCGCTGCTGCTCTGCGTGCGCGAGACGCCGTTCAACAAGATCCATCTTCGCAATATGCAGCTAGCGGCGGATGCCGGAGCGACGATCTTTCCGGTGATTCCGGCTTTCTACAACGAGCCTGCTACGACTGCTGATATGGTTCGTAACTTTGTGGATCGGGTGCTCGCGCACTTTGGTCTGCCGCAGCCGAATGCTTATGTCTGGAAGCCGGGCGCGGGGGAGTAGTCCCGTCGATCCCGATATCCGCGCGATCCCACCCTTCGCTCCGCTCAGGATGGGGCACCCTCATCGTTACATCGGCATATGCTTCACATGTTCCGCGCGGACGTCGTCTGCGGTGAACAGGCTCAGGAAGGGCGCGCCGTTGGCCGCTGCTTCGACTGCAGGCCGGCCCTTTGCCTCGGTGCGTTCCACGAGGCAGACGACCCCGATGACGCGCATTCTCGCGGCGTGAGCGGCCTCGATGGCGCTGATCGTCGAGCCGCCGGTGGTGCACACGTCGTCGACGATCAGCACCGGCGCGTTCTCTTCGCAGAAGCCTTCGATCTTCCTTCCGGTGCCGTGCGCCTTCTCGGCTTTGCGCACGAGGAAGCCGTGGATCAACCGGCCTTTGCCGGCATCCGCATGTCGCTGCGCGCTGGCGATGGCGACGGCGGAGACGACGGGATCGGCGCCCAGGGTAAGACCACCGACGGCGTGCGGATCGAGGTGATGCTCACGCAGCAGATCGAGGATGGCGAGGCCGGTGAGCCGTCCGCCCTCGGCATGCAGCGTGGTGGCGCGGCAGTCGATGTAGTAGTCGCTGCGTCCGCCGGAGGAGAGCTGGAAGTCGCCGAGCTTGAAGGACTGGCGAGCGAGCAGGGTGAGGAGCTGCTGGCGGGGAGTGGAGGATG
>JAUTWX010000128.1 GCA_030838385.1 Acidobacteriaceae bacterium | reverse complement strand
TCCGCCGCCCAAGGTGCTGGTGATCGATATCGAATGGCTCAAGCCGGGCAAGGGCGGAAGCGCCCACCAGAAGACAGAAAGCGCGTTTATCCAGGCCAGTGAGAAGGCCAAGTCGACCCAGCACTACTTGGCGATGGAAGCGCTCTCCGGGCCGCCGCGGTCGGTCTTCTTCTTCAGCTATGACTCCTTTGCCGCCCTCGAGAAGCAGCGGAAAGAGGAGATGGGCAATGCGGCCCTCAGCGCTGACATCGACCGCGCCTATGCCGAAGATGGAGAGCTACTGTCGTCAATGGCGCGCAACATCTTCACGCTACGTGACGACCTGATGGCTGAACCCGGTGTTGCTATCCCCACCATGCGTTATATGCAGATCACACGGGTCACCGTGCGTCCGGGACACCAGGCGGACTGGGAAGAATACCTGAAGATGTTCCGGAGCAACCTGGACAAAACGCAGCCGGGAAGACACATAGCCCTCTACCAGAGCGCTTTCGGCTGGGAGAACGGAGGCATCTGGCTGCTGATCACCCCGATGAAGTCGCTCGACGAAGTGGACCAGGCCAATGCAAACAGCGCAAAGTTCATCCAAAACTTGGGCGATACGAACACTAAGCGCTACCGCGAACTGGCGAGCTTAGCAATCGAGTCCTCGCAACGCAACCTTTACGCCTTCGATCCGGAGATGAGCTATGTCCAGGATGAGTGGGCGACTGCGGACCCGTTCTGGAAGCACAAGTAAATTACGGAGGCAGGACGAAGGGGAAGGGCGCTGCCACGGCGGCGCCCTTCCTCTTCGCGTCGATTTGACACGGGCGGTCATCGCTGGAAAGCTCACGGAGCAGACGGAAGACCTGTTTCCGGAGACGCGTTTCCTTGAAAACCACCAGAATGCTTTACGGCGGCGCGGTTTTTCTCGCCGCCTTCCTCCTGTTTCTTGTCGAGCCCATGGCCGGCAAACAGCTTCTGCCCACCTTCGGCGGCTCGGCCGCGGTGTGGCTCACCTGCCTGGTCTTCTTCCAGACCGCTCTGCTTGCCGGGTACGCGTATGCGCATTGGCTTGCGCGCCGCTCGCAGCAGCGATGGCAGATGCCTCTCCACATGTCACTGCTGGTGCTGGCGGCCATCTCCACTGTGGTATGGGCATTGCGAAGCGGACAGCCCAGCCAGGCGGTGATGCATCCCGTCGGCATGATCTTCCGACTGCTGCTCTTGTCTATTGGGCTGCCGTTCCTGCTGCTGGGATCGACCGGCCCGCTGCTGCAGGCATGGCTGGCGCGGCTGGAGCGGGGCCGCATCCCTTACCGCCTCTTTGCGTTGTCGAATCTGGCCTCACTGCTGGCCCTGGCACTCTATCCAACCATCCTTGAGCCGCACCTGACCTTGCGCACACAGCGGATCGCCTGGGGTTGCGGATTCGCATGCTTCGCCGCGCTCTTCGCAGTCTTTGGCTGGGGCGTTAGCAAGGCGACTGTCGAGCCAGTCGAGATCGAGGAGAAGCGCGCGGAGAATGAGCCGCCAGCATCACTCAGAAGCAGATTGCTCTGGCTGCTGCTGCCGATGGTGGCGGCCATGCAGTTGAGCGCGGTCACCAGCTATCTCACGGCAAACCTCGCAGCCATCCCGCTGCTCTGGATTCTGCCGCTTGCCGCATATCTCATCACACTCATCCTCGCGTTCGAGTATGCGAGGTTCGTGCCGCGCCCGGTACTCACGCGGCTGCTGGCTGTCATGCTTGCCGGGCTGGCATACATGCTGGCCAAGGCCGATGTGTCGCTACCCGTCGGCGTCGCCATCGCATTTTTCCTGATAGAGATGTTCCTGGCCTGCCTCTACTGTCATGTCGAGGCGTATGCGATACGTCCGCGTGCGGCAAAGGAGCTGAC
This sequence comes from Acidobacteriaceae bacterium, assembly GCA_030838385.1. Taxonomy (GTDB): domain Bacteria; phylum Acidobacteriota; class Terriglobia; order Terriglobales; family Acidobacteriaceae; genus KBS-83. The sequence goes on along the minus strand of JAUTWX010000128.1, from coordinate 7,721 downwards.
GATCTTCTATCTGATGTTCGCGGCGGGCGGCGCCATCGGATCGTTTCTGATCGGCATCGCGTCGCCGCTCTTGTTCTCATCGAACTATGACGTGGCGATCTCGTTCTTCGCGACGGCGCTGGCGGCGCTGCTGGTTGTCTGGCCGGAGAATTGGTCGCAGCGTGCGCTCTGGGCCGCGGGCGCCGCGATGCTGCTCTATGTGCTCGTCCTGCTGCATGCGGCCTACCGTCGCGACACCTTGTTCGCGACCCGCAACTTCTACGCGAGCCTGCGGGTGAAGCAGACCTATGACCCGAACCAGCACTGGGTACGCACGCTGAGCAACGGGACCATCCAGCACGGCACGCAGATCTTTACGCCGGCGCTGATGAAGACGCCGACCACTTACTACGCAGAAGACTCCGGTATAGGACTCGCGATGCGCTATTGCTGCAGCGAGCGCGCGCGGAACGTCGGCATTGTCGGGCTGGGTGCGGGCACTATCGCAGCGTATGGGCGGCCCGGAGACCGTATGCGCTTCTACGAGATCAACCCCGCGGTCCAGCCCATTGCGCAGCACCTGTTCACTTATCTGCGCGATTCAGCGGCGCAGATCAGCTTTGCAGAGGGGGACGCGCGCGCCTCGCTTGCCAGGGAAGCTCCGCAGCACTTCGATGTGCTGGTGATCGATGCCTTCAGTGGCGACGCCATTCCGTTGCATCTGCTGACCGGGGAGGCACTCGCAATCTATAAACGCCACCTGGCTCCTGGCGGCATTCTCGCCTTTCACATATCGAACCAGCACGTCGACCTGGAACCCGCAATCTATCTGCTGGCGCAGGCTGCCGGCATGCAGGCGCGTACCGTACACAGCCGGGCAGACGATGAGCGAGGCGAGTTCAGCGCGACCTGGGTGCTGTTGACGAACAATGGCGCGTTCCTCACGCTGCCTGCGGTCGCGGAGCGCACCAGGACGACAGAGCAGCGCGCCGGGTTGCACCTTTGGACGGACGACTACTCCACCCTGCTTGCGCTGCTTCACTGACGATGAAGGGCGCCGCCGCGGCAGCGCCCTTCTCTATGTTGCAGCGAGCTACTGATGTGCGCGCGGCTGCTCCTGCGGAACCGGCGCGTGGACGACAGCGAGTGCCTCCGGCGTCTCCTCTTTCAACTCCGGCAGCGGCGACTCGAGTGCGATCTTCAGCACCTCGTCCATCGTGTCGACGAAGTGCAGCTTCATCGCCGTCTTCAAGTTCTCGGGCAATTCGGCAACGTCCTTTTCGTTTTCGTTCGACAGGATGGCTTCAAAGATGCCGGCGCGATGCGCCGCCAGCAGCTTCTCCTTCAGGCCGCCGATGGGGAGCACCTTGCCGCGCAGTGTGATCTCGCCGGTCATCGCAAGGTCGCGGCGCACCGGAATCTTGGTGAGCGCGCTGGCGAGCGCGGTCGCCATGGTGATGCCGGCCGAGGGCCCATCCTTGGGGATGGCGCCTTCGGGCACATGCACATGGATGTCGACGTTGCGATAGAAGTCGCGCGGCAGGCCAAGCTGATGCGCGCGGCTGCGGATGTAAGAGAGCGCGGCCTGCGCTGACTCCTGCATCACATCGCCGAGTTGACCGGTCAGCGTGAGCTTGCCCTTGCCGTCGAGCACCTGCACCTCGGTAGAGAGGATGCTGCCGCCCACCTCAGTCCACGCCAAGCCTGTCACCAGACCGACCTCGTTCTTCTCATGCGCCTGCGAGTCGCGGAACTTCACCACGCCGAGGAAGTCAGCGATGTTCTCCTTCGTGATCGCTTCCTTGTGCTTGGCGCCTGACTTCACCACGCGGCGCGCCACCTTGCGGCAGACGTTGCCGATCTCGCGCTCCAGGTTGCGCACACCTGCCTCGCGCGTATAGCTGCGCACGATCTCGGTGAGGGCTTCGTCGGTGAACGAAATGTTCTTGTCGCTCAGACCAGTGCCGTCGGTCTGCTTCTTCACCAGGTACTGCTTGGCAATCTCGATCTTCTCCACTTCGGTGTAACCGTGCAAACGCAGGATCTCCATGCGGTCCTGCAGCGGACCGGGAATGGTGTGCAGGACGTTCGCGGTGGCGACGAAGAGCACCTGCGACAGGTCGTACTCCACATCGAGGTAGTGGTCCTGGAAGTTGGAGTTCTGCTCCGGGTCGAGCACTTCGAGCAGCGCAGACGAAGGATCGCCGCGGAAGTCCGAGGCCATCTTGTCCACTTCGTCGAGCATGAAGACGGGATTCTTGGTGCCGGCCTTCTTCATGGACTGGATGATCTGCCCCGGCAGCGCGCCGATGTAGGTGCGGCGATGGCCGCGAATCTCCGCTTCATCGCGCACGCCGCCCAGCGACATGCGGACAAACTTGCGGCCGGTGGCCTTGGCGATGGACATGCCGAGCGAGGTCTTGCCCACGCCCGGAGGTCCGACGAAGCACAGGATGGAGCCCTTCGGATTCTTGACGAGCTGGCGCACCGCGAGGAACTCGAGGATGCGCTCCTTGATCTTTTCCAGGCCGTAGTGGTCGGTGTCGAGCACTTTTTCTGCGGTGTCGATGGAGCGCGTCTCCTTCGACTTCTTCTTCCACGGCACCGCCAGCAGCCAGTCCAGGTAGTTGCGCGAGACCGTGGACTCAGCCGACATCGGCGGCATGGCCTCGAGCTTCTTCAGCTCCTGCATCGCCTTGTCCATCACGTCCTTGGGCATGCCGGCGGCATCGATCTTCTTCTTCAGATCGTCGAATTCGCTCTTCTCGCCGCGGCCCAACTCCTTCTGGATGGCTTTGATCTTCTCGTTGAGGTAATACTCCTTCTGCGCGCGCTCCATCTGCCGCTTCACGCGGCCCTGGATAGAGCGGTCCATGTTCAGCTTCTCGATCTCCATGTCCAGCAGATCAGCGATGCGCGCCAACCGCTCGGTGGGATCGAAGAGGTTGAGCAGCTCCTGCTTCTCCTCGACGGTGAGCTGCAGGTTGGCGGCGATGGTGTCGGCCAGCTTGCCCGGCTCGTCCATGCGCACGGCGGCCACGATGGACTCGTAATTCAGGCTCTGCTGCAGCTTCACGTACTGCTCAAACAGGCCGGTCACCTTCTGCATCAACTGCTCGGTCTGGGGGCCGGGAGGACCGACGCGGGGAATGCGCACCGTGGCTACGAAGAACCCATCCGAGTCATTGACCTCGGTGGATTTTGCGCGCTCCAATCCCTCAACCAGTACTTTAATGTTTCCGTCCGGCATCTTCACGCTCTGGACGATATTGCCGATGGTACCGACGGGGTAGACGTCATCCGCCTTGGGCTCGTCGATCGAGGCGTCGTGCTGGGTGGCGAGAAAGATACGGCGGTCGCCGTTCAGTGCCTCTTCGAGCGCGCGAACGCTGGATTCCCGGCCGACGATGAACGGCGTCATCATGAAGGGGAAGATCACCATCTCGCGGATGGGCATCATGGGCAGCTTGCGTGTCTCGCCGCGCTCTTTGGTCTCCCTAGGCTCTTTCGGGTCTTTGCTGGTTGCCACTTCTGTCCTTCCGCTCACGATTGCCGGTGAGCATCGGCATCAAAAACCTGCGTAGAAACGCGGTAAGCGAGACAGCCGGAATCGTGCGGGGCCCGGACTGTGTTTGTCAGATGTTCAAACGCCCGTGGGAGGCTCACCTTCAGGCGAATTCGTGCAGGGACAACGTATGCTAACCGACAATAGCTGCAGTTGTATCCATCCCCTACAAAAAGGGTAAACCATCGGGTGCTCATGTGCACTTCTGGTCTGATGCACCGGCTCCAAGTTGCTGTGCCCTATGAACATGACCAAAGTGTCCCCCCCGTGTCTCCACCTGAAGATCGAGTGCCATCCCCAGCTTTCGGCTGAAGACGGAGGTACCGTGCGCCCGCTATCGTTCGACAGCTTCCTCCTCGGGATACGCAATGAGGAGGGAATAGCGGTCCCTTTTGGAGAGGCACGTGCGAAAGAACTTTGTCCTACCGGCGCTGCTCGCCCTCGCCGGAACCTTGCAGGCGCAGAGCAACTACGCTGCTCTACGCGGTTCCGTGACCGACCCGCAACAGCGCGCCATACCGCAGGCTCATGTACGCATCACCTCCACGGTGACCGGCGCCACACGCGAAGTGCTGACCGATGGAGCCGGTCTGTATGACGCCGAGGGGCTGCCGCCCGGTCCCTACCGCGTTGAGGTGGTAAGCGCCGGCTTCAACCAGCGCTCCGAGGAGATACAGCTCGAAGTCGGCCAGCAGATGATGCTCGATCAGCCGCTCCAGGTGGGCAAGCAGGCGGAGACCGTCTCTGTGTCCATCGCGCCGGAGCTGCTGAAGACTGCCGATGCCAGCGTAGGCGAGGTGGTGGACCGGAAGTCCGTGGAACAGCTCCCGCTCAACGGACGCCAGCTCATCGACCTGGTCACGACCGTGCCCGGCGCGCACCAGGGAAGCGGCGCACAAACGGGAAGCGCCAATCCGCTGTACTGGAGGCCGGGTCAGTTCTCGGCGATCAGCATCAGCGGAAGCCGGCCAAATGCGAACTACTTTCTGCTCGACGGCGCCACCAACACCGACCCCACCTTCAACACCCAGAACTTCAGCCCTTCCCCAGATTCGGTGCAGGAGTTCCAGGTGCAGACCGGCAGCTATAGCGCGGAGATGGGCGGCGCCGGCGGCGGCCAGATCAACATCGCCACCCGCTCGGGCACCAGCGCCTTCCATGGCAGCGTCTATGAGTTCCTGCGCAACGGAGCCTTCGACGCCCACACTTTCGGCGACATGGGCGTGACCAACCACCTGGTGCAGAACAACTACGGCGCGGCCCTGGGCGGTCCTGTGTACGGCAAGCGCACCTTCTTCTTCGTGAACTACGAAGGCTACCGCCACGTTGCCGCCGACACCATGACCGACACCGTGCCCACCCAGGCCGAGGCAGGCGGCGACTTCAGCCAGAGCGGAGTCACCATCTACGACCCGGATACGACGCAGCCGAATCCAACTTTCGATCCCAGCAAGCCGGTGAGCAAGAGCAACCCGCAGAGCATCCGCACCGCGTTTCTCAACAATCAGATTCCCGCGGGCCGCATCAACTCCGCGTCTGCGCGCATGCTGGCCAGCTACATCCCCCGTCCCAACATGATGGACATGGGCTCCGCCATGACCATGAACGGCCAGCCAGGCGTGGTGGGCGCAGGTAATGATGCGAACAACTATCTCGACATTCGCAACGAGGAGCACTACACCGACCAGGGCACGGTGCGAATCGATCGCAACTTCAACGACGGCAGCAATGCGTTCTTCCGCTATAGCGCGCAGGGCGAGCACGGCTTCATGCCGCAGAACCTGCCCGGCTTCGGCTACTTCCACGACAACCTGTCGCAGCAGGGTGTGCTGGGCTCCAGCCAGGTGCTCTCGCGATCGCTGCTGAATACGGCGACGCTCGCCATCTCGCGGTTGAGCATGAACCACACCACGCAGAGCGCCAACACCAACGACATCGTGGGTCAGCTCGGCATCCAGGGCATCGGCTTCGGCGGCTCCGGCGCCTGGGGTGCGCCCTACTTCAGCGTGCAGGGCTACTCGCCCTTTGGCGACAGCTACGCGGCCACGCCGATGCACGCCTGGGACACGGTGATCGAGGGCCGCGACACGCTGAGCTGGCAGACCGGCCGCCACAGCCTGAAATTCGGCGGCACTTATCAGTGGTACATCTGGCCGATGTGGGGCTTCTTCCAGAACCGCGGCTACTATCAGTTCACCAACGGGTTCACCACCCAGACGTTGACCAATGATGGCACCGGCTCCGCGCTGGCCAGCTTCCTTCTCGGCATGCCGGTGGTGCGGCAGCGCCAGGCGGGTGTGCCACAGATGAATCTGCGCCAGTGGTACGCCGACGGCTTCGCGCAGGACAAGTGGCGCGTCAGCACCACCACGACGCTCGACTTCGGCCTCCGCTACGAGTACATGAGCCCGCTGTGGGACGTCAGCTACACCAACAGCAATCTCATCTTCAACAACGGCGTGCCGTCTCCCTTCATCGGCGGACAGAACGGCTATCCCAGAGGCTTGATGTACGCCAATCGTGCGAACTTCGCGCCGCGTCTTGGCATCGCGCAGTCCCTTCCGGACCTCGGCTTGGTGTTGCACGCGGCCTACGGAATCTTCTACACGCCCGTGGATATGAACACATGGTGTAACCAGCGCCACAATGTTCCCTACGTCTTCCCTGAGACAGCGCAGAGCGACAACTACACTCCCTCCGCAGCGATTGCCAACTACAATTTCGGCGATCCTGTGCTCGGAAAAACGGTCGTCAGCTTCACCTCGCTCGATGTCCGTGCTCCCGCGCAGTACATCCAGCAGTGGAGCGCCTCGGTGGAAAAAGCGCTAGGCAAGGAGACCACTCTCGAGGTCGGCTATATCGGCTCGGGCGGCTTCCATCTGCAGCGCGCGCACCTGATCAACAACGCACAACCGGGACCAGGTGCGATCCAGCCCCGCCGCAAGTTCAAGAGCATGGAGTTTGTGCCTGGAACGGTGCTGCCTTCGACCATCAAAGTCAACGACCCCAGCAACCCACTGTTCACGCCGGTAAGCACGATCAATCTGCTGGAGAACACCGCGCAGAGCTGGTACGACGCGGGATACGTCAACGTGCGCCGCCGCTACGCGCATGGCCTTAGCCTGCTGGCGAACTACACTTTCGCGAAAAGTCTGACCAACGCGCCCGACTTCCGCTCTCCGATGTATGAGTCGGCTATTCCGCAGAACGACGACGATCTTCAGGCGGAACGGGGACCGGCCTGCGACATCCGCCATCGCTTCTCTCTGAGCGGTGTGTATGACGCGCCATCGTGGAACCGCTCGCACCTCAGCAGCGCGCTGACGCGGAACTGGCGCTTCTCGACCATCTACCAGGCACAGAGCGGCTATCCCATGACCATCTCGGTCTTTGGCGATACCGCGAACGCTGGCACGGCGCTGGGTGAGAATCCCATTCGCGCCAATCTCACCGGCCAGCAGATATTTCCTCGCGGCACGCGCAATCCGCGCCAGTGGTTCAATCCCGGAGCTTTCGCGGCGCCGCCCGCGTATACCTTCGGCAACGTGGGCCGCAACTCAGTGTATGGGCCAGGCATGCAGACATTCGATGCAGCGGTGGTGCGCGCCTTCACGTTGACCGAGAGGCTGCGGCTCGAGACGCGCGGCGAGTTCTTTAACGCGCTGAATCACGTGAACTACGATGTGCCCAATCGTTTCGTGAATACCGCCGGATTCGGCACGATTACCGATGCGATGTCGCCGGGACGGCAGATCCAGTTGAGCGCGCGCGTGTCATTCTAACCATATGACGAGGGACGAGGCATGGAATCTGGCCAACCATTGGGTCGCCGCCTGGAACGGCCATGATCTGGACTTGATCATGACGCACTACGAGGATGCGATCGAGTTGACCTCGCCAGTTGCCGCCCAGTTGTTGGGGACGTCCGATGGCAAAGTAGTCGGAAAGTCAAACTTGAGAGCTTACTTTCAGCGAGGGCTGGAAGCCTACCCGGAACTCCACTTTCGCCTTGTGGACGTGCTCTGGGGGGTAAACAGCGTGGTGCTCTATTACACAAATCAAAAGGGCACACGCACGGGAGAGTTTATGGAGCTGTCAGCGAATGGAAAAATAGCTCGAGTGGTGGCGAACTACAATGCCTAACGGTAGGGCCAGACGTTCTAACTGCTCTGCAAAG
>JAUTWX010000111.1 GCA_030838385.1 Acidobacteriaceae bacterium | reverse complement strand
ATCGAGCGAGAGTTTGCAAGCACCCGCGTGCTGTATGCACAGGGCGCACCCTATGTGGAGAGCGTCTCGCTGCCGGTGCCGCGCACCGCGCTGCATGTGAAAGGCGAATATTTCGCCAACGCGAATTTCAGCGGGGCGCCGGTGCTGTCGCGCGAGGAGCACGGCATCGACTTCGACTGGAATGCCGCGTCGCCTGGTACTGGCATGCCGGCCACGGCCTTCAGCGTGCGCTGGACGGGCACGGTGTTGGTGCCAGCCCCAGGTGATTATGCATTCAGCGTCGATATCGGTGATTGCTATCCATGCCAGGATCGCGAGACCTATGCGCTTAGCTTCGACGACAAGGTCGTTACGAAACAGGATTCCGGAGAGCCTAAGGAATCGCGCGGTCATGCCAGTCCGGATTTCACGCTGCACTTCGCGGACATGCAGTCGCATGCGATCCGCCTCGAGTACACGCACCAGTCGCCGATCTTTGGCGCCGGCATCTCGCTGCGCTGGAAACCGCCGGTGGCTGCGCTGCGCGATGAGGCGGTCGCTGCGGCGAAGCAAGCCGATGCGGTGATTGCATTTGTCGGACTTACATCGCAGCTGGAAGGCGAAGAGATGCCGATCCATGTGCCGGGATTTTCTGGCGGCGATCGCACGGACATTGATCTGCCGGCAGCGCAGAAGGAGCTGCTCGAATCGGTGGCCGCAACGGGCAAGCCGCTCGTCGTCGTTTTGCTGAATGGCAGTGCGCTGGCGGTCAATTGGGCCGAGCAACATGCCGCGGCGATCCTGGAGGCGTGGTATCCGGGTGAAGAGGGCGGCACGGCCATCGCAGAGACTCTTTCCGGAAGGAACAATCCGGCTGGCCGGCTGCCCGTGACCTTCTATGCATCAACGGACCAGTTGCCTCCGTTTGAAGACTATTCGATGTCGAACAGAACCTATCGCTACTTCAAGGGCAAGCCGCTGTATGGCTTCGGCTATGGGCTCAGTTACACGCATTTCGCCTACTCGGACCTGAAGCTGGCAAAGACCAATGTGAAGGCGGGTGAACCGCTGAGCGCACAGGTCACCTTGCGAAATGACGGCGGCGTTGCCGGCGATGAGGTGGCGGAGCTTTATCTGGCGCAGCCTGCGGCACAGGGAAATCCCGTGCTGCGGGGTATGGCGCGTGTGCATCTCGCTTCAGGCGCGAGCCAGACGCTGTCGTTTACGCTGACGCCTCGCGATCTGAGCACGGTGGATTCGCAAGGCAAGCGTGCGATTCGGCCGGGCGAGTATTCGGTGATGATCGGCGGCGCGCAGCCTTCGGCCGTGGAGCATGTAACGGGCAGCTTTGCTATGACTGGTTCGGAGTCGATGCCAGAGTAGCTGCTGCTGTGCTCTTAATCAGCGGATGAGGACGCCTGCGGACTGGATCGTCAGATTGCCGGCTCGTGTCGGGACCACGGGTAGGTCGGGCGTGGCTGTGAGCAGTTCAACTTCGCCATCGCGCAGCAGGACGGTGTCCTCGATCTTGCCGCCCGCGACGGAGGGGTTCCAAGCGAAGCCTTGCCTGTTCACGACGCGCTCTGTTCCCGCGGGCGTGGCGAGCCATTCGCGCTCGCCGTAGCCGGTGGCGCCGCCTTGATGGTGGTTCTGTTCTTCGGCGGGATGGCCCAGCGATGCATATGTATCAGCCGAAGTGGCGAATAGCTCGGCCGATGTGGCGCCGACTTTCGTGGCAGCGATCAGGCGAGCATTTACCTCGGCGGCAACGGCGAAGGCATCACCAAGGCGCTGCGGCATGGGGCCGAAGTGAACGAAGCGTGTGATGGAGATCGCGAGACCCCAACGCCGAGAGCAGAGATTCAGCATGGCGAAGTGTTCGAGGGTCGCGTTCTGCGCCACGGCGTGTTTGTAGCGGAGGATGCGGTCGTCGACGGCCATGAGGAGTACGGAGGGCTCGATGCCGCGCTCCAGAAGACCCGCAGAGATTCGTGCCGCCATAGTGCGCTCAGTGAGCCCGGGTTCGAGCGATTGCAATATGTCTGCGGTAACCTGGGCAGTGTTGCGGCCCAGCCAGCGATAGCGCTCGATCTCTGTATCTAAGAGCGACGCCCGTTGCGCTAGGAGGAGTGCGGCGCCTTCGGGTGTGATGTCGACGGCGATATTCCCGCTCCCCGCCAGCGAGCGAATCTTTTCTGCGAAATCAGCAGCGTGCCACGGGGTGGTCACTGCGGAGAAGGGAAGTCCCGCGAAGTCTTCCTCGGCGAGGCGTCCCCCTTCATTGTTCGGCGCTAGATAGAACGCTTCCCCGTTACGCAGCAGCAGAATGGTTGAGATGCCAAGCGGAGAGGGAAGGAGAACGCGATGATCGACGCGGCCCGCCGTTAGCCATGCGATGTTCTCGGTCCGCTGCAATTGCACGGCGGCCAGACCTGAGCCGGCCATCCGTTCGCACAGCCGGTGACGCTTGGCTTCGAACTCGGCGAGAAGAGCCTCGGGCGACTGCTGAAGGTCCTGTGTCGCTTCAGTCATTCGTCTTCACCTCCGTGCTCGCCGCATGTAATCCATGGAAGATGGGCTGAAGGGATGGATAGACTTTGCGGTAGAGAGCGTAGAGTTTCTGGAGCTTTGCGCTATCTGCGGACTGCGGGACGATGCGCTGGGCGACCCGGACCACAGCATCGCATGCGGCGTCTGCCGAGGACCACACGCCCGCACCAACGCCGGCGAGCAACGCAGCACCGTACGCGGCGCCTTCCTCGACGGCGACCACCTCGACCGGCTGGCCGTAGACGTCGGCCTGGATCTGTCGCCAGATTGGCGAGCGGGCGCCGCCGCCGCCCAGCCGTATGGCACGCGCGGGAACGCCGATCTCCGCAAAGATGCTCATGGTGTCTTTGAGGCTGAATGCGACGCCTTCCATGATGGCGCGAACGATGTGGGCGCGACCGTGGGATGCGGTGAGCCCGACAAGGGCGCCGCGCGCCTCCGGATCGAGATGCGGCGTGCGTTCGCCCATCAGATAAGGAGCCCATAGCAGGCCGTCCGCACCGGCAGTTACGGTCCCGGCGGCCTTGCCGAGACGAGCGTAAGCCTCAGTGTCATCAGCGGTAGCGAAGGTGTCGCGGAACCAGCGCAGGGATAGTCCTGCGGCCTGGGTCACGCCCATGACGTGCCAGCGTCCGGGCACTGCATGGCAAAAGGTATGCAGGCGGCCGCGTGGGTCGAGAAAGGGCTGGTCGGTGGCGGCGAAGACCACTCCGGAGGTGCCGATGGTGGCGCTCACATCTCCGGGTCGCACGATGCCCATACCCAGCGCGCCGGCCGCTTGGTCTCCGGCACCGGCGACGACCGGCGTGCCGGCAAGCAGACCCGTGAGCGAAGCGGCTTCGACCGTCACGCTGCCGGCAATCTCGTGGCACTCACGCAATCTGGGCAGAATGCTCTCCGGCATATCGACCGCAGCCAGCATTTCACTGGACCAACGTCGGTCAGCCACGTTCAACAGCAGCGTGCCGGAGGCATCGGCTACGTCCATCGCCCGCTCGCCCGTCAGCCGGAAGCGCACGTAGTCCTTGGGGAGCAGGAAGGAGCGAAACTGCCGCCACAATGCCGGCTCGTGGTTGCGCACCCAGAGCAGTTTGATGAGCGTGAAGTTGGTGAGTGCGGGATTCGAAG
>JAUTWX010000103.1 GCA_030838385.1 Acidobacteriaceae bacterium | reverse complement strand
CCGCGCGCTGCTCAGCGTCACCGACAAGACCGGCCTGGTTGAGTTCGCCCGCGCCCTCGCCAGTCATGGCGTGGAGCTGGTCTCGACCGGCGGCACCGCCCGCGCTCTGCGCGACGCCGGCCTCGCCGTCGAGGACATCTCCGAGCTCACCGGTTTTCCTGAGATGCTCGATGGGCGCGTGAAGACGCTGCACCCCAAGGTGCACGGCGGCATCCTGCACATTCGCGACAATCCCACCCACCAGGCCGCGGTCGCCGAGCACGGCATCGTCCCCATCGACATGGTGGTGGTGAACCTCTACGCCTTTGAGAAAACCGCATCGAAGCCGGGCGTAGCCTTCGACGAGATCGTCGAGAACATCGACATCGGCGGCCCGTCGATGGTGCGCTCCGCCGCGAAGAACTTCGAGGACGTGGCCATCGTCACCGCGGTCGCGGACTACTCTGCACTGACCGACGAGCTGGCTACGAACCACGGCGCGCTCAGCCGCGAGACGCGCTGGCGTCTGGCCCGTCACGCCTTCGCGCTCACCGCCGCCTATGACAGCGCGATTGCCTCCACGCTGGCTACATTGGCTGCGCCAAATGCCGACAAGGGAAGCTTCCCCGATCCGCTGCGCATCAGCTATCCTCTGGTGTCGCCGCTGCGCTATGGCGAGAATCCCCATCAGGCCGCGGCGCTCTACTCCGACGACAGCGGCACTGGCGTGGCTGGCGCGAAGCAGCTCCAGGGCAAGGAATTGAGCTACAACAACCTGGTCGACCTGGACGCCTGCTGGGACCTGGCGCAGGAGTTTGCCGAACCTGCCGTCGCCATCATCAAGCACACCAACCCCTGCGGCGCCGCCACTGCGCCCACCATCCTCGAGGCCTACACCAGAGCACTCTCCACCGATCCGGTCTCTGCTTTCGGGGGCGTCATCGGCGTGAACCGCGAGATCGACGAGGCGGCCGCGGAGGAGATCGCCAAACTCTTCGTCGAGGCCATCGCCGCCCCCAGCTTCAGCGCCGGAGCGCTTGCCCGCTTCGCCGCCAAGAAGAATCTGCGGCTGGTAGTCGTGAAGCCGGCGGCGCAGGCACGCGTCTTCAAGCAGGTCTCCGGCGGAATATTGCTGCAAGATGCCGATACCGGCTCCGTCACGGCGAGCGATCTGCGCACCGTGACAAAGCGTGCGCCCACCCCCAACGAGCTCACCAACCTGCTCTTCGCCTGGAAGGTCGCCAAGCACGTGAAATCGAACGCTATCGTCTACGCGCGCGGCGGCCAGACTATTGGCGTGGGTGCGGGACAGATGAGCCGCGTGGATGCGGCGCGCTTCGGCGCCATGAAGGCCATCCTGTCCCTCGCCGGCACCGTCGCGGCGTCGGACGCCTTCTTTCCCTTCCCGGACGGCCTGGAGACCATCGCGGAAGCTGGCGCCACCGCAGTCATTCAGCCCGGAGGCTCCGTACGCGACGACGCGGTCATCGAAGCCGCCGACCGGCTCGGCGTAGCGATGGTCTTCACCGGCATGCGGCATTTTCGGCATTAGGAGCCCTGCCTGCACCACGGGCACGGATTTCGCGATTCTGCCCCTTCCACTTCGCATCCTTGGCGGGGGTACAATCGTCTATCAGAACGAAGGAGAGATCCGGCGAGCGTGCGTCCCCTCTCGGCCCTAGAGCATTTCACCGTAGGTCTGCACAAGAACGCCACTGTCCGCATGGCTTTTCCGTCAAGAAAAGCCACACTTGGCGGAACTTGGCCGGTAGGCAGTAACGGTGAAAACGCTATACCTCTGGCCAGGGTTCCAGGCATCCGGTAGCCCACCCCGCATGAATCGCAGTCACCACATGACTTCCCTGCTCTCCCCTGGCACTGCCGGTCCTCGGCCGCTCTACCTGCTGGTCGGCGCCACGCTGCTTCTCGCTGCCCCCGTTGCGTTTGCAGATAACAAGGCCGCAACTCCGCCCAAGCCGGCGACGGCCCCGGTTTCTGCCCAGGAAACAACCCGCGGCTCTGCTTACTACCACCTGGCGCTGGCCCACACCTACGAAGACATGGCCGTGAACACCGGCCGCCAGGACTACGCCACGCGCGCCGTCGAAGAGTACAAGCTCGCGTTGAACGCAGATCCCACCTCCGCCTTCCTGAACAACGGCCTGGCTGAGCTCTACTTCCGCACCGGCCGCGTGCGCGACGCTATCCTCACCGCGCAGGACACCATCAAGCGCGACCCAAAAAATATCGGGGCTCATAAGCTGCTCGGCCGCGTCTATCTGCACTCGCTCGGCGATATGCAGAACGGCGCTTCGCAGCAGGTGCTCGATCTGGCGATCAACGAGTACAAGCAGATCAGCGCACTTGACCCGACCGACATCGAGAGCCACCTGGTGCTCGGGCAGCTCTACACCGTCAACCACGACTCGCAATTGGCGCAGCAGGAGTTCGAGGCGGCACGGAAGATCGATCCCAATTCCGAAGACGTCGCCCTCAATCTCGCACGACTCTACGGCGAAAGCGGCGACCTCAAGCGCGCCATCGCGACGCTCGAGGCCGTCCCGGCAGACGACCGCACTGCCAAGCTCGCCTTCGCACTGGGCGCCGGCTATGACCAGATCAAGGACACGAAGAATGCCGTCACCGCATACCAGCAGGCCGTCGACCTGGATCCCGACAACCTGGACGCCAAGCGCGCACTCGCCCAGGCTCTGCTGAACAACAATCAGCTTGGGGATGCGGAGCACGCTTACCAGGAGATCGCCGCGGCCGACCCACAGGACGCGCAGGCGCTGGCGCGCATTGCCGAATGCCAACGCCGCGAGGGCCACTACGAGCAGGCCCTGGCCACACTCAAAAAAGCGCAGGCCCTTTCGACTGACTCCGACGAGATTCTCTTCAACGAGTCGCTGACCTACGATGCGCTCGGGCGCTATCCTGAATCCACCCAGCTACTGAACGGCCTGGTCACGCGCTCGGCCAAGCCGGACAACCACTACACCGACGGCGAGAAGAACAACCGCTCCATCTTCCTCGACCGCCTGGCGAATGTAGAGCGCGAGCAGAACCACGCCGAAGCCGCCGCCAATGCCTACAAACAGTTGGTTGCGCTGGGCGGGGAATACGCGGAACGCGGCTACCAGGGCGAAGTGGACGCCTACCGCGACGCAAAGGAATACGAGAAGGCAACCAGCGTTGCGCGCGACGCCGCCAAGGCCATGCCGGGCAACAAGTCGGTCCAGTTAATGCTGGCCGGGCAGCTTGCCGATACCGGACATGAGGAGGAGGGCCTCGCGCTCGCCAATGCGCAGCTCAAGCACAATGGCGACGACCGCGATGTGTACCTGGCACTGGCACAGATCGATACCCGCCTGCGCCGCTGGAAGCAAGCGGACGAGAACATCGACCAGGCTGCAGCGCTTCCAACGCATGGCGATGACGACTCGCGCTACGTTCTATTCCTGCGCGGAGCGCTCGAGGAGCGCCAGAAGCACTTCGACGCCGCCGAGGAGCAGTTCCGCAAGATTCTCGCACTCGATCCCAACAACAGCATGACCCTGAACTATCTCGGCTACATGCTTGCCGACCGCGGCGTAAAGCTCGACGACGCGCTAGCCATGCTGCAGAAGGCAGTCCAGCTCGATCCGCAGAGATACGAGTATCTTGATTCGCTTGGCTGGGCCTATTTCAAGCTGGGTCAATACTCAATGGCGGAAGAGAATCTGCGCAAGGCCAGTGAACGTGAGTCCACCGATCCCACGGTGCACGATCACCTGGGCGAGCTCTACGAGAAGACCGGCCGCCTGCGCCTGGCCGTCGCCCAATGGGACCAGTCGCTGGCGCAATACGCGCGCACTGTAGCCGCCGACGTCGATGAAAACGACGTGAGCAAGGTACAGAGGAAGCTCGAAAGCGCCAAGGTAAAGCTGGCCCGCGAGTCCGCACCTACCGCCGACGGGAAGCATTGATTCCACCGCTGGTCACTTCTAGACAGCCGCACGCGTGAACCAGCCAACCGTGACATCCCGCTTCGCACCACTGCCCGCCGCATGTGCCGTGAGCAGCGATCCGGGCGAGCCGCTCACCAAGCGCCAGCACAGCGAGCCGCCACACGCCTACCGCGCACCCTTTCAGCGCGACCGTGCCCGCATCATTCATGCGCGGGCGTTCCGCCGCCTCGCCGGCAAAACGCAGGTGTTTACTCACGGCTACTCCGACCACTACCGGAGCCGCCTCACACACACCATCGAAGTGACGCAGCTTGCGCGCACCATCGCTGCGGCGCTCGGGCTGAACGGAGACCTCACCGAATCGCTCGCCCTGGTGCACGACATCGGTCATCCGCCTTTCGGCCACGCCGGTGAGCGCGCGCTCGATGAGGCAATGCAGGCGCATGGCCTGCGCTTCGACCACAACCTGCACGCGCTCCGCATTGTCACCGCCTTCGAGCAGCGCTATGCAGCCTTTCCCGGACTCAATCTCACCCTGGGCGTCCGTGAGGGCATCGTCAAGCATTCGCGCGACTATGATCCCGTCGAACATCCGGAGCTTGCGGAATACTTCCTCGATCGGCAGCCGCCGCTCGAAGCACAGCTCATCGACCTGGCCGACGAGATCGCCTATCTGACCGCGGACTTCGATGACGGCTTTTCTTCCGGCATCCTCAACCTCGCCCACGTGCGCGACCATGTCGCGCTCTTCGAGCGCTACTACGCTCCGATGGCCGCACAATATCAGGCAGCGGCACCGGAGCGGCTGATCGATGAGTCTTTGAAGCGCATGCTGAACGCCTTCACCGGCGACCTGATCACGCGAAGCGAAGAGGCACTTGCCGAAGCAGGCATCGCAAACCTGGCGCAGGTGCGCGACGCCGGGCGGCGTCTGGTCGCTCTCTCATCCGAAATGGAGACGCTGCGTCGCGAGGCCAAGCAATACCTCAGCACGCACCTTTATGAAAGCGATGCCGTCACGCCGGAGCACGAGCGCGCCCGCCGGATCATCACATCGCTGTACGAATGCCTGGTGCGCGATCCATCGCTGCTGCCGGCTAACTGCGCGACTGCGCTGACCGTCGAGGGCGCTCCTCGCACCGTGGCCGACTACATCGCTGGAATGACAGATCCATTTCTGCTCGCGCAATATGAGAGATACCGCGCGCTTTGCGATTCATGACCGCAAGCAGCTCGCTTATTTGCGGCGGGCAGCCTCCACCGACTCTCTCAGTCCTTCCTGCAGCGGTGTCGTCTTCACATCGCGCAGCAGAGCGCGCAGCGCGCTGTCATCCATGATGAATGGATCGGTGAGCAGATAATGCATCTCCACCAGCTCGCGCATTACCGGCTGAAACAAACCGATGACGCGCAGCATACCCGTTCCCACAGCACGCGTCTTCAATGACTTGCCGGCGAGTTGGCCCACCATCGCTACGATCTCCTGCACGCTGGCAGTGCCATCGCCTGCCAGATGCCACCAACGGCCATGTGCCTCCGGATGCCGCAGCAGATCCAGCACCACCGGCCCTACATCCGGCACATAGACGAACTGGTGTGGACGGTCGATCGGCGCGATCAGGTTTGCCGTGCCGCCTTTCGCAGCGGCGGTGAAGACGCTATCGAGAAAACTGTTCTTCACCCGCGGGCCATAGAAGTCCGGCAGCCGCAGCACGGTGCCACGAATCTTTCCCGCAGCGTCGGCCTCGAGCAGCAAATCCTCCTGCTGCTTGCGCATCTTTCCCTTGAAGGTATGCGGTTCGCGTGGATGGTCCTCACGCGCCGGCGTTTGCTGCGGCCGTCCGTATGGATAGACGGTGCCAACCAGCAGCATCTTGCCGACACCTTCGGCAATCGCCGCGTCGAGCGTCTGCCGCATCACCACCGGATGCAGCTCGAAGTGGTTGTAAGGCACGCCCACCAGGTAAACGACCGCGTCCGCACCGCGCAGGGCAGCCCTTGCAGAGGACGCATCGGCCGGGCTCCAGACGGCAATCTCGGCCAGCGGATCGGAGCCGAAAGCTCGATCCAGCGATGCACGATCGCGGCCAACCACGCGATAGCTCTCACCGCGCCTGCGCAATTCGGCGGCAATGCTCCCGCCCACCGCGCCGGTGGCACCCAGCAGAACCAGTTCCACCGTTATTGCACCTGTCCTTTCGGCCGCAGACGGCGCATCTCCAGCGCGCAGGCCACGGCATTGATCGCCGAGAGCTTCAGATTGTCCGCTGCTGCCCACAGCCAGAAACGGTTCGCCGCCGTGGTCTCGTCCTCTGCGGAGCGCACGCGGACAAGTACCTGCTCCTGCCCCGCTGCCGCAAGGTTCGACGGCGCATCTTCGTCGCTGGTGGCGATTTCAATGTGCTCGTTCGCTGCCAGCAGTTGGCGCAATTGCTCGGCCGTCATCGCCCGCTCCAGGTCGAGACCAAGGGAAACAGTGTGCCCATGGAAGACTGGAACCTGCACCAGCTGAATGGCGAGCGCGGGCAGCTTGCCCGCTGCCAGCAGCGCGTAGTGCCGGCGTACCCGCGCCTCGGTCGCCTGCAGATCGATCTTGCCTTCAGGGCCAGCCGCGGGCGTCGCGTTGAAGGCAATCTGCGTGTCATAGAGAGCCTTTGGCAGGCTCTGAAAGGAGAGCAGGCTCACCGTCTGCTGATGCAGCTCATCCATTGCGCCACGACCGTACTCTGAGGCGGGTTCAAGCACCGTGGCAAACGCCGCGCGGACTGCCGAGGCTTGCCGTATCTGGCCAAGCAGCACCGCCAGCATCAAAGCCGCGGGATTTGCCGGCACTGCCGCGGGCGTCTGCAGGTTGAGAGCGTCGGTCGAATGCTGCACCCACGGCGCCAGCACCACCGCATCCTTCTCCCCGTCGAGCGCACCCGATAGATCGATGATCGCGGACCCAGCGTGTGCCGCCGTCTCCCAGTGTTTGCGGGTCAGCTCGGCACTCCCACTGAAGAACGTGAAATCGGCATGGGCGAATGACGCCGACGTGATCGGCTGGATAAACGTCACCTCGTCGCCGACCGACTCCAGTTGTCCGATTGCCTCCTGATCGTCCATCAGGACAAAATCGGCTTCGGCAAATGGCGATTCGCCAAGAGCTTCGTTGAGTTCCTTGCCGCGCAGGGACGCGGCTCCGACGATGGCAATACGGTAGTTCGCTGGCATGATTTAGAGCAAAAGCACAGTTAGCGTGATGTGGAAAGATCGGTTCTGTGCGGCCGTTCCTTGAGAGAACGGCTGCGTTCAAAGTTTGTGTTCTACCTTACACCGTCTGTGCTTTTACTTTAGTGGCTATGCTCTTCTGGCGCATGGATGTTGATGTTCTCCAGCGGTGGGCTGTCGAGAGTGCGGCGTTTGCGTCGCTGTGCCGAATAGGCCGCACGCGCCGCCAGGCCGGAGAACATGTAGGCGA
>JAUTWX010000060.1 GCA_030838385.1 Acidobacteriaceae bacterium | reverse complement strand
CGCAGCGGTTCGCGAAGGATGCGGACGAGGGCGATGTGTACGCGTACTTCATGCACGAAGACGCTCCGGATGGTCCGCTGCGGGCACGCGCGGTGCTTGAGGCGCTGGCGCGGTGACGGCGCCGCTGATCGAGTCGGCGACTAAGACGCTGGCAGCGTGGCAGAGCACATTTGCACCTCGCAAATTTCTGCGCAACGGACACCTGCAGACGCTGGCAGGGAATTTTCTTCCCCGCAAGGCGGTGCTGCCGATTCCTGAGAACGATCTGATTGAAGTAGAGCCGGCGCGCGATGACATGCCGCCTAGCCGGGTGTTGTGCCAGAGCCATTGGCAGCCGGAGACGGGGCGCGACACGGTGCTGCTGCTGCATGGGCTGGAAGGCTCGTCGAATTCGCAGTATGTGCGCGGCAATGCGGCGCGCTTTTACGCTGCGGGATGGAATGTGGTGCGCATGAACATGCGCAACTGCGGCGGAACAGAGCGCGAATCGCCGACGCTGTATCACTCCGGTTTGTCGGGCGATGTGCTGGCTGTGCTGCGGCACTATCAGCAGACGCGCGATGCCGAGCGGTGGTCGCTGGTGGGCTACTCGATGGGCGGCAACCTGGTGCTGAAGCTGGCGGGCGAGATGGGTGAGAGTGCGGCGCCGCTGCTGCGCGCCGTCGCGGGAGTGTCGCCGGTGGTCGACCTTGCAGCGTCGGCGGACGCACTGCACGAGCCAGCGAATCGCGTCTATGAATGGAAGTTCCTGCGCGGGCTGGTGCAACGATACGCGTACAAGTGCGAGCTCTTCCCGCAGATCTTCGATCCCAGGCGCAGCCGCGGCGTGCGCTCGCTGCGCGAGTTCGATGACCGCGCGATGTCGCCTTACTGCGGCTTCACAGGCGCGGATGATTACTATCATCGCGCCGCAAGTGCGCGGGTGGCCGATCGCATTGCGGTTCCTACGCTGGTGCTGCACGCACTGGACGATCCGTTTATCCGCATGCTGCCGGAGACGCGCGCTACGCTGCTCGCGAATCCGCAGGTGCATCTCATTGAGACCGAACATGGTGGCCACTGCGCCTTTCTTGCACCGGCGACGGGTTATGACGGCTACTGGGCGGAGAAGATTTTGCTTGATTTTCTGCATGCGCAGGCGGAAAACCTCTGATGGAGACAGACTGGAGCGTAGCCGCGGGCGCAGACGATCCGGTGATCGAGGTGCGCTGGTCGGATGCGGCGAGCGGTCTGGCGTGGGTGGATTTGCGTGTGGACGGCGAGACGCAGCGGAGTCGCATCGCGGCTTTGCCTGAAGCGGCGGCGTCGCCGGCGATGGCCCGGGCTCTGGCACTGCTGAATGCGCCGCGTGGCTTGCTGATGACGACCAAGTGCGATCGCTGGCAGATGAACGACGTGGAGCGGACGGAGCTTGCCGACGCGCTGGACGCGCCCGAATTGGCGTGCGGGTATGGGTCATACATTGATGTGCTGATGGCACATCCGGTGCCGATGGCGGATTTTCTGCTGCATGAGGAGTGGGCGCGGACGCTGACCCGTCGATGCGCGGCGCTGCCCGTGGACGATGCGCGGCTGGAAGTGGTGGTGCGGCCCGCGCATAACCTCACGGACAGCCAGGACATCTGGGGCTACGGACTGACGGTGTATTGCTACGCGGGCGGTGTGGATGAGTCGCACGCGGAAGCTGTTTGGGCTGATGCCATCGAGCAGACGGTGCCGATCCTGATTGCGACGGCGGAGGGGATGTTCGCGTCGCCGGAAGAGATCGACTTATCCTGAACGGCGTGAGGAAGAAGCGGAGATCCGGAGGCATCTGGGTGCGCCTCGTGGCGGGTGCAGCGGCAATCGCGGGTGTTGCATGGGTCTGCGGTGCACAGCAGATCAAGCCGCTGACGCCGAGTGCGGGCCCGCAGGCAAGCTCGCTTCCGGCCGCGCAGCAGTTGATGCACGACGGCAAGTTTGCGCAGGCGGAGGCCAAGCTGCGGCCGCTGATTGCAGCGGACCCGAAAGCGGCGGAGCCGCGCTATCTGCTGGCGTACGCGCTACTGCGCGAGGACAAGCCAGCCGATTCGCTGAAGGAGTATACGAGCGCGGCGGCGCTGCGCCCGCCGACGGCGACGGAACTGCGCAGTGTCGCTCTGGACTATGTGCTGCTGAAGGCTTTGCCGGATGCGGACCGTTGGATGAGCCGGTCGCTGGCGATGGACGGCAATGATGCGGAGACGTGGTACGCGATGGGCCGGTTGCGCTACACGGAAGGACGATATGGCGATGCGGTGACGTGCTTTCAGAAGACGCTCGCGTTGAATCCGCGGAGCGTGAAGGGCGAAGACAATCTGGGGCTGGCGTACGAGGGGCTGAATCGCAATGACGATGCGGTGCGCGCCTATCGCACGGCGATCGAGTGGCAAAAGGACGATCCCGCGCCGAGCGAACAGCCGCTGCTGAACCTGGCGATCCTGCTGCAGCATCGCAATCAATCGCAGGAGGCGCAGCAGTTGCTGGAGCGGGCAGCGAAGATTGCACCGAAGGAGCCGCGCATCCACGAGAACCTTGGTCAGGTGTATCTGCACACCGACCACGCGCCCGATGCGGTGAAGGAATTCGCGACTGCGGTGAGGCTGACGCCGCAGAATCCGCGCTACCACTATTTGCTGGGCCAGGCGTACCGGCGCTGTGGCGACGATGCGCAGGCGAAGCAGGAATTCGCACGCTCGGCGGCGCTGAACGGCACGCATTCGACGCCCGAACAGCAGTGACGCAGCAGGCACCGGATGGGCTGCCGGCAGCTAATGGACGCTACAATGAGGAACACACCTGTGGCGGGCGAGTAGCTCAATTGGATAGAGCATCAGCCTTCTAAGCTGAGGGTTACCGGTTCGATCCCGGTCTCGCCTACCAAAAGAATCAATAACTTATGGCAATAGCGGCGAGGCCGGGAAGCTGCGCGTCAGCATCAATGGAACACGACCGGGTTACAGGAACCGGCTCCCGGCGGTGCGCTCTGGACGACCGGAGCAGGGGGCGGCGTGCTTGTTTGCGTCGGCGGCGTCGCCCAGGGCACGCCGGTGAAGTCGAAGAAGTCCAGCAGCTTGGGTTGTGCAGCATCCCGAGCTGTGAGGTGAGTGGGACCCTGACCGGTGGGGTCGTTGTCAATGAAGCGATTCTCGACGAATTTAATGATCGCGGTGTGATCCATCGGAATGTGCGACACGTAATGCTTTTTCGTGAACGGTGAGACCACCATGTTGGGAATGCGGAAGCCAAGTTGCGCAGCAAAGCCGTTGACGGCGGGATCATCTGTCGAGGTCGTTCCCGGGTCCCCAGCCATTAGATCGCAGTGGAGGTCACCGGGAGCGGCGGGCACACATGGCTTGAAGGCGTCGGCATTCACCGCAATCGTCGAGATGTCGGTCGGATAACTCGCCACCGCCGAATTGGTGGTCCAATCATTGGTATGAGTCGAGACGGGCGGAACGTGATCGTACGGGCCGCCGCCCTCATCGTAGCCAAAGAAGAAGACGGAATCCTTCCAAGAGCTGCTGCTCATCAGTGCATTCATGATCGTCGCGACTTCGTACTGACCTGTGAGGACCGATTGCTGGTATCCAGGATGCTCGTCACTGAAGCCGGAACCGGATTCGATAAAGGCGAAGCTGGGCAGCGTGCCATTCTTGAGATCGGCAAAGTACCCATAAGTCGGATCGTTGAGCGGCGCTATGTGGGTCGGATCGATACAGAAGGAGTTTGTCGTATCGCCAACCACAGTCGAGGGTTGCAGGTTGCCGCCGCAGGGCTTTGCACTATTCACGAAATTATAGGAATAGCCCAGGGACGAAAATGTGGTGGCGGGCATGGCGTTCACCCCTGACGGCTGGCAAGTTGTGGGATCGCACTGGCCGTTGACAGCGATGTAATAAATCTTCCACGACACCGGACCCTTAGGAGCCTTGTCGAGCGCATCGAAGATCGTGGGTATCTGGAGTTGTGTAAGTTTATCCTCGTCGCCCGGGTCCCGGACCAGGCCCTGAGTGGTGCCGCCGGTGAAGGTGGCGATACGGTTGGGGATACTCTTGCTCGCCACGGGCGAGAACCACCGATCCGACAGGGCGAACTGCGAGGCCATGTAGTAGTAGTAGTTCAGGAAAGTCTGGTCGTAATAGCCCATGGCGCGATCGCCAGTGGTATCGCTGAAGCCCGTGCAAGGGGCGGTGCCGCCGCACTTGAAGTTCGTGAAGCCGACCTCGTTGCTGACAAAGCCGTTGTCCAGCATCTGACGGCCGACAGCGTAGTTGCCGAGACTCACGTCGCCAAAGCTCTCCGCCCATGCGGACGTTTCGTCGTCGATGCAGGTGCTCTTGAATGGGAACAGCGTGTGTGCAGTCCCTTGTGTGTCGTTGTTGCTGATGGTCCTCGTAACTCCTGCACCTGGACCGGCTGTATATGAGGTATTCCACTTGTCGTCGATACCGTCGATGCTGTATGGGGTGCCGTCGGTTCCCTTGTCCCAACCCTTGCTCGAGCGATAGGGATTCAACATGCCGAAGTAGTTATCGAAGGTGTGGTTCTCCTGCAGCATGAAGATCACGTGGTTGACGGAGGCGAGGGTGCCTGGCGGCACAACCGTGACGGTCGCACTGGCGGTCACCGGGGTCGTGCCAGCCGCGCCGTCCGCGGTCACGGTGTACGTTGTGCTGGTGGTCGGGCTGACTTTCTGCGTGCCGCCGGCGACGGGAAGCGGGTAGGTATTGCCGTCCGTTCCCTTGATCGTGACGGAGGTGGCGTTGGTCGCCACCACGGTCAAGGTGGACGAGCTGCCCAATGCGATCGACTGCGGGTTGGCAGCGATGGTTACCGTCGGTGTCGGCGGTTGTATGACCGTAACCGCGGCCGATGCCGTGGCGGTCCCGCCGGCGCCGGTTGCCGTCACAGTGTATGTGGCGTTCTTGGTTGGGCTGACGGTCTCCGTCCCACCCGTGACTGGAAAGTTGGTGGGAGAGGAGAAGGTGGTTCCGTCGGTGCCCTGCAAGAGCAGGGTTGCGGCGTCCGTCGCCGCCACGGTCAGGGTGGTTGAGCTGCCCAGATTGATCGACGTGGGGCTGGCCGTGAGAGTCACAGTCGGGGTGACAGGTGGCGGCGGCGCTGCGACGGTCACGGTCGCGGTCGCGGTTGCCGGAGTAGTGCCGGCTGCGCCCGTCGCGGTAGCCGTATAGGTCGTCGTCGCAGCCGGGCTGACGGTTACGGTGCCACCAGTCGCTGGCACGGTGTTGCTGCTGCCATCCGAGCCCTTGACCGCCACGCCAGTAGCGTTCGTCGCAGTCACAGTCAACGTGGACGAGCCGCCCGCGGCGACTGTCGTCGGACTGGCCGTGATGGTGACCGTGGGCGGGGCCACGGTGGTTCCAGCCCCGGCTGAGCCGCATCCTGCCACGAGCAGGAACAGGGAACAAGTCATCACTATCGCGATGAGCGATAGCATCGAACGGAACCGGGAAACGCGGAGGGGGCGGGAGACGCGCACCTTCACCATGGGGTTGTCCTTCCTACTTCAGGTGAGCGATGAAGGCTCAACCAGAAGCTCCAAAACTTAAAGATTGAAAGAATACAAAGCGAGCAGTATTGCCGGAGGGCGCCCGTACATTGAAAGCGTACTTCATCGGGATATCGCTGAGTGCCTCTCGTGTCGGATTCCTACGCCGTTGACGCGTCCTGTATTCGAACCAAGCGCTGCCGCAGTTTGATTTCAATGTGAAGTCCAATTGTTTCGTCGCGATCCGCATTCCACTCGCGAGGGCGGCGGACGATCAACGCGAACGTCGAGAATGTCTACTGACAGCTACTCTCTCTATCTGCTTTATTCTCTAAATGTCTTATTACTAAGCCTACCTCGATTCGTTGGTCGCTTGATTAATTGATCCGGTGGATGGCGCTGCGCGGACTATCAATGTCGGCCAATGTCGGCTCTAAGAGATCGACGGAGGCCAGGGTACACCGGAAGACACTCATGAGCGCAAGACCCTCCCATCGATCTGCTGCGGCCTTACGATGCCGATAAAATGACTGCACGGAAAGTGGATCGTGCGGTAGGCACTGTGAAGAACGATTCGCCGGAACCGATTCGGCCGCTCCATCTGCGCCAGACCACCTTGATGGGTGGATCGTTGAGGCTCCAGGGTCGCTCTTCTCTTGAAACCTTAACCTTCTGGAAGCCTAAACTCGGTCCCGCCCGCGAACTACCTGCTGCTATCGCGTGCTGCCTTCACGTAGTCGTGCGATTTCTGAATATGTGCATACTGCGTGGTCAATAGCTCTCTGACCGGTCCTGGCAAGTCCTTTTGGAGCGCCTCCTTGTAAGCTTTCTTGGCAGCATCTTCGCCTTGCTCGGCGGTCTCAAGGAGGGAGTGATCACCACCGCCAAGGTGCGCCTTGATGTCGCCCCAAGTGCGATGAAGAGCGCCACTCACACTGCCGCTCTCCTTTGGATCGTGATCCCCTGTTGAATGCAACAAAGTTTCGAGTTCCCCGCGAAACTGCGAACGCTTGAGGGATTCTGCGAGGAAATACTTCTTCAACGTCTCATCCTTCAAGTGCTCGCCGATCTTCTGAAACCCATCATGACCATCGATCAGGCTCTCGATCACGTCATGCAGAGTTTCAATTAGTTCTTTGTTGCTGACCTTATGGGCTTCGCGTGTTTCTGTAGCCATGGATATTCCTTCCGATGGTGCGGTGCGGTTGTCAGACGGTTTCGGATGTGACAGCAGTACGTTGCCCGGAGAATGACGCCTTAAGATAGAGGGCAGGCGAACGAGGAGAGGTTGCTCGTGCTTGCTCGGGCAAAAAAAGAAAAGGCTGACCGTTGCCCCCGATCAGCCCCCCTGTAGGAGTTTTCTTGTCCGTGTACTAGTGATAGGAAGTGCCAATTCCGACACGAGTTGCTTTGAATCGTGAGGAGACTTCGCAAAGCACTATCCGGACCCTCTGCAGCTAATGGTAACCGCCCCTACATATCCGTCGGACGCTGGTGACCCGACCGTGTGATTAGCACCGAAGCGGTGACGTGGCATCCTCTGTTCCATCATGCGAATGAATCTCAACGCCCGCGCAATTGTTTCCCATGGGTCAGATCTCTCGGATCTCCCGCAGAACGCCGTTTTGCTCACGGTTAAACCAGCCTGCCTATTGCCGGGAGACTACTCTTACACCACAAACAGCGATTCGCTGCTGCGGATGCTGCGACAAAGGACCGATCTGCCATCCACTGTCCTGGACAAGTTTGAGATGGGAATCTGGAGCCCCAAGGGCGCCAATTTACCTGCAGTCGAAATTAGCGAAAAGACCCTCACCGAGATGGGCTACTTCCTGGACTAGCGACTGGGGGCGACCTGGAGGGATACAGACCAGAAATCCACGTCTGCGGTCCGATCATCTCGGACTCGCTTACGATGCGCTCGGGGTGATCGAGCGCATGGGTGAGAACAAATGATCGTACAAATCCAGCGAACCGTCAGCGCGGAAAACTCCGACCAGGTGTTGATCCGCAATGAGGACTGGTCGGTTTATTGGGTGGGTACCACGCCTGAAGAACTGCGCGTTTGGCTGGGCAGCCGGACCATGGTGTTCGCGGAGGCGCATCTCACGGAAACGGGGATGGATGTCGATCATGCGGTGGCTGATCCACGATGGCCCCCTTCATCGCAACCCAGGGGCGACCCGAACTGAATACAGTTCCGGAGTAAAATCGCTCTGCTGTGTTTATGGAGACTCCTATGCACAAGACGATTTTGCTGGTGTCTCGCGACCGAAACCTGCAGGCGACGAGAGCTTCCGTACTTGAACAAGCTGGGTACCGGACAATACGCACCGCCAGCCTGACGAGTGCCGTGCCGCTGGCCTCACACTGCCAGATGTCGATCATTGGTCACACCTTCAGCCCTGCTGAGCAGGATCACTTTATAGACCTCGTTCATGAGGCGAACCCTAGTGTGTTCGTGCTCTGCCTCCGATACGCGCTCGCTCAGCCGAGCATGCTGCTCAGGCATGTAGAAGACTGCTTCGGGGCTCCGCCCGGCGGCTCCAGGATATGCGTGATCGAGAGGAACAATGTGGTCGCGTGGCCCAAGAAGGCTTCCTGAATCGACTGTCCCGTTTTCCGCGGGGTTAGCCTTCAACGGCACGTTTCACCCGTCGTGGGCGTTCGATCCCGGCCTCGCTTACCAATCACATCGAATCACTCGCAGAGACTGCCGCGCCGGCCTTCGGATGCTCTGCGGAACGCGAGATCGAGCGCAGGCATCCAAGATAGGGCAGTGACGATAGTGCAGTGACAGAGAGTGCTGTGACGATTTCCTTTTTGAGTCCTGCAGGTGCGCGGTCAGCGCGGTTGGCTGTGATCGGCGTGCTGCTTACCGGCATTTCATGGTTGGCATTCGCTTCTGATCCGCCGCAGGACGCCCGAGCATTTGTGCGTGCGGTGGTTGCGAATGAATTGGCGGCAGACGCCAACGACCACAGTCGATGGATGTATCGGGATGAGGACGGAGTTCCCGGCAAGGGCATCGTGAAGCAGGTCATCCAGACGTCGCAGGGCGATCTTTCAAAGGTCGTCGAGAGAGATGGCCAACCGCTTCCTCCACAGCAACAGAAGAAAGACGAAGAGAAGATGGATGCTTTTGTAGACGATGCGAGTCTGCGCCAGAGGCAGAAGCACGACCACGAGGAGGACGCAGAAAAGGCAAGCGCATTGACGAAGATGCTGCCGGACGCTTTCCTGTGGAGCGTTGCAGAGCAGAATGGCGCTACAACAACATTGAAGTTTAAGCCGGACCCCAGCTTCCACCCACCCACCCGTGAATCACGGGTCTTTGCTGCAATGGAAGGGACCATGGTGGTGAACACGGGACAGAAGCGCATCCAGCAGCTTAAGGGGACGCTGACCCGGGATGTCAATTTTGGATACGGGCTGCTGGGTAAGCTCGAAAAAGGCGGAACGTTCGAGATCGCGCGGCAGGAGATCGCTCCCGGAGTGTGGGCGATCACAGCGACCCATATTCACATCCACGGTCATGCGCTGATCTTCAAGAGCATCGGCGAAGAGCAGGATGAGGTGACCAGCCACTATCACCCCACGCCGTCATCCCTGAGCCTGGCGGATGCCGCGAAGATGTTGAAGGACGGCACAGCCGCGCGCGCCTTGCAATAAGAGATGGCGGTTCAGCCTGTCCTTGCAACGGATGCACGACGAGGAAAATGGAGCCGTAAAATACGGCCCCGCAAACTTTTGGGTTGTATGGGGAAGGAGATTCTCAGGCTGCGGATCGTGCGCTATTCGTCTTGAGCGGGGGTACTTTACGGATCAGCTTTTCGTAAGTGCCCCACTCGACGCGATAGGCATCGATTTTGTGCTGGAGAGCCTCTGGGTCCGGGACTGCCGACTTGTCCATGAACCATTCGTGGCGACGAATGTGGAACTCAATTTCAGCTTGCCGATTGCGCCAGCAGGTAACTGCGTCTGGATGATGCATTCACAGCACCTCAACTTTGGGGATTGTCGAAACCGTCTATATGTAGATGTAGATCAGCCGCTACGACTTAGGCAAGTAAATGTGAGCGGTGGAAAACTGCGCGGGATAACCTATTTGTTTTCAGTGATTTGATGATTGCCTGAAATTCCAGAAGGAGCCCATTGGGCAACTGAGCTGATAAACACGCCAACATCTGCGACCTGATTCGCGCGGTAAAGTTCCCGAGTTAGCGATGCGTCATCAATGTGAGCAGCAGGGCGCTCACACCGTTCCAGGCAATTTGGACGCCAATGCAGAGCAACAGAAAGGCAATCACCCGCACGACGCCACGGGCCGTTTGGGGCGAGATCTTCCGCGTAATCAGCGGGGCGTAGGCGTAGGCGAAATAGACCAGTACGCAGAGCACGGTGACGGCGATCAAAATCCCGAGATGAGCCAGCAGGTTCGGGATGAGGCTGTGAGTGGATGCGTGGGCGGTCAGCGTCAGCATGATCACGATGCATCCGGGGCCGGCAGTGATGGGGAAGGTGAGCGGATAGAAAGTCTGCTGGAAGAGCTTTTCTATATCCTCGGACGCC
>JAUTWX010000026.1 GCA_030838385.1 Acidobacteriaceae bacterium | reverse complement strand
GTGGAGAGTTCGTCGATGTGCTCGCTCGGCTTGTAGCGAGCCTCGGTCAGCAGAGTCGAGAGCGTGGCAGCGGGTTGTGTCGCGGAATTCGAATCAGACATGGGCACCGTGATGGTATCGCAGTGGGATGGACCATTTTCACTAGATGTATGCCCAGGCACCACAGTCCGCGTGGCTTTTCCCTCAAGAAAAGCCACATCTCACAAGATTCGGCTGCTACACGGCGACAGTGAAAATGGTCAGGGAATCAGCATGTGTACTGGGATTCGGGCGTTCTGCTCTTGACCCGAACGCCTCTTACAGAGTGTTCTGAAATAGCCAGGAAACACTGCACGATCAGGAAACACTGCGCGAGAGGACTGCCACACATGAGCACTGCACCGACGACCCCGGAAAAGTATTTGGTTGCCTTCGTCATTCAGGGCGACACGATGTTCAAGATCACGGCCGACAGCATCATCCAGGCCACGGGTGGCGCCGCAGGCCTGGCATCGTTCGACGGCGTGGCCAAGCTGAAGGCTGCCGCAGCGCTGGTGGAGCTGACCAACACGCACAACGAGCGCCCCGAAGAGCTGCGCCAGATGGCGCGTGAGATGGCCGGCGAAGGCATGCGTCTGCTGGCGCGCGCAGGCGCAGGCGGCCGCGTGGTGGCCGGCGGCTCCGCGGAACGTACCGCAAGTCCGACCGTCAACGCCCTTGTGCCCGTCGAAGTCAACCTCGCTTAAGTCGAGAGAGTAGACTCACCAAAGAACAACAGCAGTGTAGCCGGGCGCGGGTCATGCCATGTGCCCGGCATTTGCTGCGCGCAGGCTTTTCGGCTGCGCCGGCGCAGCCTTCGTTGTGAGGTGCGCGGGCCTGCCCTTTTTCTTCTGCCCGGATATTTTCACCCACAGGGATGAATGCACATGCCGCTTTGGAACGAGATCGAAGGCGAGGTTCTCGCCGATAATTTGCCGCTGCAGAAGGTGTTGCGCAGCGAAGGCCGCACCGCCTGGTTTGCCACCACCGGCGCGGATGGGCAGCCGGCTGTCGTCAGCGTCTTCGAAGCGCTGAACGATGAAGACACGGCGCTGGCCCGGCTGGAAAGGGCTGCGCAGGTGCAGCACGCGAACCTCTTAGTTATTCGCCGGACCGGATCTGCCAGGATCGCGGGCGACCCCTATGTTTACGCGGTGATGGAGCCGTTCGACCAGACCCTTGCCGAGGTGCTGCGCGAGCGCCCTCTCACTCCGGAGGAAACCCGCGAGGTGACCGAAAGCCTGCTGAGTGCACTCGAAACCGTCGAAGGCGCAGGCCTCTATCATGGCCACGTCGACTCTGCCGGCGTGCTGGGCGTGGGTGACAACATCAAGCTGCGCAGCGATTGCCTGACGCAGCGCCACGGCGAGAGCGATGCTGCAGCACTGGCCGCTCTCATCTACAACGCGCTTACCGGCCGCCGCTTTTCGAGCGAACGCGATGCCCTGGCGCTGCCCGCCCCCTTTGCCACGCTGGTGCGCGCGGGTGCCGGCAGCAACGGCTCACTGGCTGCGATGCGCCGCGTGCTGAGCGGCCCGGCCGTGACCAGCGCCGGAGCCGCGGCTGTCGCTCCAACGGCTGCGGACGCCACCATCACAGCGCGCCCTTCTCCCACGCCCGCCACGGCTCCAGTGGCACCACGCACAGCGGCATCCTCAGCCGCCATCCCTCGCCCTGCGCTCCAGAGGGACGATGCGAAGTCGCGACCTCGCAAGCGGCCCGGGATCGCCATCGCGGCCATTGTCCTGATGGCGATCGCGCTCGTGGTCTTCTGGTACTCAACGAAGCGGCCCGCCCGGCACACGCCGATCAGCGGCGAGGCTGCCTCCGCTCCGAACCCGCCGCAAACGGCGCCGGCGGCCGTTCCGCCGGCGGCAACTCCTGCAGGAGACGCGGCGGCCACCATGGGAGCGCCGGAAACGGTGAAGTCCGCACCCCGACCGACATCGACACCGACAAAGCCAGCCACGGAGGCCGCGCCGGCGAGTACGGAGCGCAGCGTCTGGCACGTCGTTGCCTACACCTACAGCCGCGAAGAGGCCGCACAGCGCAAGGCCGCCGAACTGGCCGCGCAGTATCCGAAGCTCGAGCCGCAGGTCTTCTCTCCGACCGGGCATGCGCCCTATCTGGTGACATTGGGCGGAGGCATGAATCGCGAGGAGGCCTTTGCCCGGCGCGATGCAGCGCGCACAGCCGGCATGCCGTCCGATACCTACGCGATAAACTTACGCAAGTAGAGCGTTTTCACTGTTACCTCGTAAGGCCAAGTTTCGCGTAGGGTGGCTTTTCTTGACGGAAAAGCCACGCGGCCAGTGGCGTCCCTGTCCAGTGTCATCCCTGTATAGACCTACAGTGAAACGCAAGTAGCCACCCACAATTTGTGGGTTGATACACTCCGGATTGTGAAGCGCAGCGACAACGATCCGGAGCGGTTGGTCTCGGCAACGCGTGGCGAGGAGGACAGCTCCTTCGAGCTGAAGCTGCGGCCCCGGCGGCTGGCGGAGTTCATCGGCCAGACCAAGGCAAAAGAGCAACTGGCTATCGCGCTTGAAGCGGCGAAGAGCCGCGGCGAGGCGCTCGATCACGTGTTGCTCTTCGGGCCGCCGGGCTTGGGCAAGACCACGCTCGCGACCATCATCGCGAATGAGCTCGATGTCGGCTTCCAGCAGACCTCCGGGCCCGCGCTGCAGATTCAGGGCGACCTTACCGCCATCCTCACCAACCTGCGGGAGCGCCAGGTGCTCTTTCTGGACGAGGTCCACCGGCTGCAACCGGTGCTCGAGGAGAAGCTCTACACCGCGCTCGAGGACTACAAGCTGGACATCATCATCGGCCAGGGACCAGCGGCGCGAACGCACGTCATGGAGATCCGGCCCTTCACCTTCGTCGCCGCAACCACCCGCCCGGGACTGCTTTCGTCACCGCTGCGGTCACGATTTGGCATTCTGCTGCGCCTGGAGTTCTATAGCGAAGACGAGCTCCGCTATGTGGTCGAACGCTCGGCAGAGGTCCTGCAGGTCCCGATCGATGCCGACGGCGCATCGGAGATCGCGCTCCGCTCCAGGGGCACGCCGCGCATCGCCAACCGGCTGCTGCGCCGCGTGCGCGACTACGCGCAGGTGCGCGGCACCGGCACCATTGACTGCGTCACCGCCCAGGCCGCGCTCAAGATGCTCGAAGTGGATGCGCACGGCTTCGACGAGCTCGACCGCCGCCTGCTGCTTACCATCATCGAGAAGTACGATGGCGGCCCGGTCGGGCTGAACACCCTGGCCGCCACACTGGCCGAGGAAGAAGACGCGCTCGAAGAGGTCTACGAGCCCTTCCTGATCCAGATCGGCTTCCTCGACCGCACGCCGCGCGGCCGCGTCGCGACGCGCCTTGCCTACGAGCACTTCAACCTGCCCATGCCGCGCAAGGCAAACCTGCTGTTTTAGCCGAAATACCGCTCGGTTGCGGCTCGCCATCCTTGTTGCTACCGTGAAGAAAGCTGCTGCCTCGTGTAACGGAGGCCGCCTTCGCTGCGTCACAGGAGTGCCATGCCGCCGTCTTCCGCCTTGCCCATCGCCATCTATTACGAGCAGCCCAACTGGTTCAAGCCGCTCTTCGTTGAGCTCGAACGCCGCGGCACCAGCTACGTCAAGCTGCATGCGCCTGAGCACACCTTCGCACCGGAGCAGCACGCCGAGCAGGAGTACGCGCTGGTCTTCAATCGCATGAGCCCTTCGGCATGGAACCGCGACCATGGCGACCAGATCTTCTACACGCTTGGCTTTCTCGAACATCTGGAACGGCGTGGCGTGCGGGTCATCAACGGCCTCAAGGCATTCCGTACTGAGCTGTCGAAGGCTGCGCAGCTCTCCTTGCTGGAAGAGCTCGGGCTGCCCTACCCGAAGGCGCGCGTGATCCATCGCGCCGCACAGGCCACTTCGGTCACGGAAGGTCTTCGCTGGCCTGTCGTGGTCAAGCCGAACATCGGTGGCAGCGGCGCGGGGGTCAAGCGATTCGATCATCCGACGCAACTTGCTGCCGCGGCCGCGCAACCGGCGGACACACCGGATGGTCTTTCTCTCGGCATGGATTCAACCGCGCTGGTGCAGGAGTTCATCCCGGCGCGCGACGCCCATATCGTACGCGTCGAAGTGCTGAACGGCCGCTATCTCTACGCGATCAAAGTCCACATCACCGGCGAGACCTTCGACCTGTGCCCGGCGGACATCTGCCGTACCACCAGCGGCGTCGAGCTGAACCGCGCCGCATGCGCCATCGACGCCCCCAAGAGCGGGCTGCGCGTAGAAGGTTTTCAGCCGCCGCGCGAGGTCATCGCCGATGTCGAGCGCATCATGCAGCACGCCGGCATCGAGATCGGCGGCGTCGAGTACATCACCGACGATCGCGACGGACAGCGCCTCTACTACGACATCAACGCGCTCTCCAACTTCGTCGCCGACGGCGTCAACGTGATCGGCTTCGATCCCTTCGCCAAGCTTGCCGACTGGCTCGAAGCCGAGACCACAAAAGCCACGCGCGTCCCCGAGCTGACGCATGGCTGATCGGTCTATGAAGTATGGCTTCTGGATGCCCGTCTTCGGCGGCTGGCTGCGCAATGTCGAAGACGAGAAGATGGCTGCGACCTGGGAATACGTGCGAGACCTCACCGTCCACGCTGAGGCGCTCGGCTACGACCTCTCGCTGATCGCCGAGCTGAATCTCAACGACATCAAGGGTGTCGACGCACCCTCGCTCGATGCGTGGTCGACTGCCGCCGCTCTGGCCGCGGTGACGAAGAAGATGGAGCTAATGGTCGCTGTGCGGCCCACCTTTCACAATCCCGCGCTGCTGGCCAAGCAGGCCGCGAACATCGATCGCATCGCCAATGGCCGGCTCACGCTGAATGTCGTCTCCAGTTGGTGGGCCGATGAGGCGACCAAATACGGCGTGCACTTCGACAGCCACGACGACCGCTACGCGCGGACCTCAGAGTGGCTCGACGTGATCGATGGCTGCTGGCAGCAGCAGCACTTCAGATACAGTGGCAGTTACTATTCGGTCGCGGACAATGTGCTCTCACCCAAGCCGGTACGCCAGCCGCGGCCTACGCTCTACGCCGGCGGCGAAAGCGAGACGGCCAAGAACCTGATTGCCGCCAAATGCGATGCCTACCTGATGCACGGAGATCCGCCGGAGATCGTCGGCCGTAAGATTGCCGACATGCGCGAGCGGCGCGAACGCCTCCACCTGCCACCCATGATCTACGGCGTGGCCGGCTACGCGATCGTGCGCGATACGGAAGCGGAGGCGCAGCGCGAGGTGGCGCGCATCACGGACGTGCAGCAGTCCGCGCGCGGCTATCAGAACTATCAGCAATGGGTGACCGGATCGAAGCTGGAACAGAAGATCTCGCTCGAGGATTATTCCGTCTCGAATCGCGGTCTGCGCAGCGGTCTGGTCGGCACGCCGCAGCAGGTGAAGGAGCGCGTCGCCGCACTCAGCGACGCCGGAGTGGATCTGCTGCTGCTGCAGTCGAGCCCGCAGCGCGAGGAGATGGAGCGCTTCGCCGCACAGGTAATGCCGGCGCGTTAGAGTCCTTCTGCTAACCGGGTCGCCAGTCTCTCCGGCAATCCTGCTGCAAGAATCTTCTTCTGCGCGCGGTCCAGATCGTAGGGCACGCGGTAGAAGCGCACCACAGAGGCCGCATCGTCGTACAGCGCGAACCCCGCGCGCCAGTCGCCATCGCGCGGCTGCCCTACCGAACCGGGATTGAGTAAATAGCGAACGCCTCGGCGCATCGGCAGATCGAAATACTCCTCGTTGTGCTTCGAGGTGTACTCCGGCTTGAAGACATACCAGCCATCGTCGCTGCGCACAAAACCGCCCTGCACATGCGTGTGACCATAGAACTCCACCCATGCGCCGGGCACCGCCTGCAGCGCGTCGATCGCCTCACCCAGCGACTGGACGTAGATGTCTTCATCCGCCGCCGAGCCGTGCACACACACCAGCCCGTCGCCAACGGTAACCGGCCCCTGCGGCAACTCACATAGCCACTTGCGGCGTGTG
>JAUTWX010000025.1 GCA_030838385.1 Acidobacteriaceae bacterium | reverse complement strand
TGAGCGTCGGCGCCGAGGATGTGCCGAAGCGGCCTGGAAAGTTTGGCGCGGATACACTCGTGCGGCACCTGGTGGGCGCGGATCTCCAGCAGCGGGTCTTGGCGATTGCGGATCTGGTCGAGCCCGGCATGCATCTGGCCTTTTGCACGCGCAACCCCGAAGCCGCCCGGGTCGATCTGGTGCGTATTGCAACGGAAATCCGCGCGGAACTGGAATGCGGTGCGGCGGGGCACATGTCGGGCGCCCTGTATGTCAGTTGCTCGGGACGGGGCGGGCCGCACTTCGGAGCGCAGCATGCGGAGTTGCAGACGGTGCAAAATGCGCTAGGTGACGTGCCGCTGGTGGGATTCTTCGCCGGCGGCGAGATCGCAAGGGATCACCTTTACGGCTACACCGGAGTATTGACGGTCTTTACGAGCAGGCACTGAGTCCCCGAACTGTTCTCATTTTTGCCATAGCACGAAGAAGACCCATACCAACTTCATCCACCTGAGAGTGAGAGATGGGCCCACGTGAGAAGAGTTATCGTTTGAGTGGCGCGTAACAAGCCCCGTATCAGAGTAGCTACTTAAACGACGCGGCGCTGCTCCTCGGAGTCTACTGAACACTCGCCTGAACATGCGTATAGACTCGGAATTCTTCTAATAACCGCCACCGCACGCTTGTAAATCGAGGCGGACGCCCGCTCCTCGATCTTCCCGGCGCTCCGGTCCGGTAGGCCAACAGCCCATTCGTACGCAGCGCTGACAAATCCATGCACGCCCTCTTCAATCCATGGCTTGTCAACGACGCGTTTGGCGACCCAGGTCTATACGTGGACTTTTGCGACGAACGGCGTGCCCTCCTTTTCGATCTCGGCGATATCGCCAGGCTGCGGCCCGGCCAACTGATGCGTTTGTCACATGTGTTTGTTACCCATACGCACATGGACCATTTTTCCGGCTTCGATCATCTCTTGCGCGTGATGCTCGGGCGCAAGGCTGGCATCGTGATGTTTGGCGGACCCAACTTTCTTATACAAGTCGAACACAAGCTGAGCGCCTATACCTGGAACGTGGTGCATCGTTACGAGGGCGAGCTGGTGATCGACGCGCGCGAAATCGGTGTGGACGGCGGCGGGCAGCGCGCACTGTTTTCAAGTCGGAGACGGTTCGCCCGCGAAGCCGGCCCATCCTTTGAACGATCTGATGACGTGGTGCACAACGAAGCAACCTTTCACGTGCGTGGCCGCTTTGTCGATCATGACATCCCGTGCGTTGCGTACGTGATCGAGGAGAAGGCCCACGTCAACGTCGCGAAGGACCGGCTCGCGGCGCTGGGGGTGTCGACGGGTGCGTGGCTGCGCGAACTGAAACATGCGGTGCTGACCGGCGCCCCTGACGAGGCGCCAATTCAGGTGCGGTGGCGCGATCGGCATGGCGAGCACGCCATGACCCGACAGGTCGGCGAACTGCGCCACCTGATCCTCGACATCGTTCCTGGGCAGCGCATTGGCTACGTAACGGACTTGCGCTACACGGAACCGAACGTAGAGACCCTGTCGCAGTTGATGCACGACGTGGACCTGCTTTTTATCGAGAGCGTATTTCTTGACGAGGACAAGGCGCATGGCCTGCGCAAGAACCACCTGACGGCCCGTCAGGCGGGCCTGATCGCGCGCCGGATCGGAGCTCGGGCGGTTGTGCCGTTTCACTTTTCGCCGCGTTACGAAGGACGCTCGGCAGCACTGATTGCAGAAGTGCAGGCGGCATGGGGTTCCGTCGCAATAAGGGACATTGGTATGCTGCAGGCCTCACAAGAAAGAAGCGAACAACGATGAAAGTGCTGAAGCCGGCAATAGCCAACGCGTTGAAGCGATTGCATTGGCCGCGTTTCGCTGTTGAGACCGGCTTGACAGCCGATGACCGCGTTGCCATACGCGCTGCAGAGGGTTCCAGACTGTGGATTACTGGGTCGCCAAGGCGCACAGAGCGCATATTGGGCCGGGCAACAGCCTCGCAAATCGCTTCAGCATCGGCAACGACATTCTTATTGGTTTTCACGGAAGGTTTCACAAACTGAGGCGCCATTAACCTGACGGTGTGGCCCATGCTTTGCAGTTTGAAGCGACTTCACTCTCCTTTGGAGGTCATGCTGTTGGCGCCAACGGAATTCTGACCACCCGTGCCGATTGAATTTTGGCCAGGGACGGAGCGCGGTCGGCTACAGCCGACGGCTGTGGAGTTTGGCCGCATGCGCGGCTTTGGCAGCGGCACGGTCGACATCGGGTAGGCTCGTTCAGAGCGGAATTAGGGACAAACGGCCGCCGCTGCGACATATAGCAAGAGCGCTATCACTACCACTGCGGTAAATCCAAGATGGATCGCCAACACCGTTGCTAGAACCGCAGCCACTACGGAAGCACAGGCGTTGATGCCCCACGCCCAGGGCACGAGCGCTTCGGCGCTGTCGGCAACGCGCCCGAGTCCCAGTGGGAAGGGCATTCCCATCGCAAACGCGAGCGGTGCGACCAGCAGCGCGGAGATGGCGATCTTGGCTGGATCGGGTAGGGAAATCAGCAGCCGGAACAGGGTGGGGAGGATGGCCAGGTAGAGCAGGGAGATAAGGGAGATCGCGAAGACGGCCCTTGCCAGCAGGGACCGGCGACCTCTATTCCAGCGCGACCCTGGCGCGGGGCTGGGTAGATGCGGTCCGCCCCCTTGCAGGCGCTGCGAATATCGGCTTCCCAGTCCGGCAAACGAAAGGAACGCGCATAACACCACCGCGACAGCATAGAGCGGGTGACCCAAGAACAGGATGAACTTTTGGATAAACGCGATTTCGACGAACATGAAGCCGAAACCAATCGCGAGGAAATAGATAGCAACTCGCCGCCCGGATAAGGCCGCTGATGCAGTGGCGTTGCCGACAAGGATTGTCGTTGTCGTTGTCGTTGACGGTGGCGAGCTGTGAGCCAAGCGTTGGCGGCGCCTTATCATCCAGAGCGGAAAGAGGATGAATATCAAAGCTGCCAATGTGGCCTGAAGCAGGGTCGCGATCAGCACCGGGTAGCCCCATTCCAGCAAAGGCAGGCCACCTTGCTCCTTCAAGGCGAGGAGTTCGGGCAGTGAACGCCATTTGAAGAAGTGA
Source organism: Acidobacteriaceae bacterium (assembly GCA_030838385.1). GTDB lineage: Bacteria > Acidobacteriota > Terriglobia > Terriglobales > Acidobacteriaceae > KBS-83. The sequence continues at coordinate 3,531 of JAUTWX010000025.1, read as the reverse complement.
AAGAAGTACGGTTTGTCGTCCGTGGTAGGTCGAATATCGAACTTGTAGCGTGCCCAGAATTTGTCGCGATCGGGGCTCAGCAAGGCTTGCGCGGCTTCGAAGAAGTATGGCTTTTCAAGCACGTTGTAGCGGTTCGCTTCCGCGGCCTGCATCCCGGGGTAGTATCCGACGTCAAACGAGCGGGCACGGCAGAAGCCCCGCAGTGCGACGATTTCCGCGCCACTGAACTCCCCGTTCTTGACCAGCAGCGTCGTAGTCTTCCAGCCGCGGATCAGCACGAGCCGGCGGGAGGGTTGCGCCACGCCGGCGCCCTCCATGGCCACCATCCCCGTCGCGAACAATTTCAGGATGTCGCGTGGCGGCAGCGTGACCCAGCGTGTAATCGCCAGCATGCCACCAGGGTTGAGATGGCGAAGATAGTCCTGGAACGCTTGCACCGTGTACAAATAGCTCTCGGAAAGCGCGTAAAGGCCGGCCGAAGAGGCACTGAACGAATCCAGCAGCGCGACCTGGATGAGGTCGTAGCGCTCGCCGCGCCCAGCGATGAAGCTGCGCGCTTCGCCGGTAAAGACGCGAACGTTCGGTGCGCTGTAAGGCTTGCCGGAGAAATCGGCAAAGCGGCCTTGCACAGCGTCGATCACCTGCGGATTCAGTTCCACCGCGTCGATTGCGCTCGCCTGGTGGTAAAGCGCCTGCAACACATCGGCCCCGGCGCCGCTGCCAAGTACCAGGACTCTGGGGTGCTCCAGCAAATGGTAGGGAAGCGCGGAGGTGAGGTAGTCCAGATAACTGAGCGGCTCGCGCTGTCCGTCATAACGATTGAGTGCGGAGAGCCCGTCACCATCGGTAAAGACTCCCAACTGGGGCGGCGGCTCCATGGTCGCGTTGAGGCTGAGTCCCGGTGCGTGGCGGAAAGGAATCAAAGGGCTTTCCACGACCGTGATGAGACCCAGTGGGCTCGAGCTTTCAGCGATCACGTGTGCGTCTTTGATGCGCAGGGTCTGGCTCAATTCCTTGTACTCGGACGGCCGTAGCGCGATCCAGTCGCGTGGCAAGCTGGCCGGCAAAATGGCTGCGGCTCCCAGCAACAGCACCGGCAACCAGTGTCGATGCCAGCGGCACTCGATGCATGCCAGCGCCGCTGCCGCCAGACCTACACCGCCCAGAAGCCGGAGTGCATCTAGTGGAGCAAGGGCAAATAGCGCAACGATGATGGCGAGGCTGCCCGATCCGGCGCCCACAATATCAAAACTGTAAATGCGGGGAATCTGATCGTTGAACCGTGTGAAGGTGAGACAGACACTGGTCGCGGCGCAAAAGAAAGGGACGAACAGGAGCAGATAAATCAGGAGCAGGCGTAGCGGCTGCTGTGGATCCCACAGAATCTCCAGGGGGTTGAACGCGACGCGCTGGGCGAGCGCGAAAGAGGCGACCGCGGAAACGCCGAACAGAATGGCGCCGCCAGCGAACACGGCCGCAAACCTGGGCGCCAGCCAGCGCTGCGCTAACGCCACCATCGCACCGGCTGCACCGTATCCCAGCAGGGCGACGCTGATCATCATATAGGCGAAGTGGTGCCAAAGGATGATGGAAAACAGGCGCATCAACAGGATCTCGTAGCCGAGCGCTGCGGCCGAGAGCAGGGAGAGGGCGAGCAAAGGCGCAGCGGGCATGATCGAGTGAACGGGAATGGATGCGGCACAAAGGAAGCGCTCAACCAAAGGCAAGGCAGGTGCGCGGGATTGCCGTGTCCCTTCGCCCTTTCACACCTCATCCCTGAATCAGTGCCCGACCAATGGCACAAATCTGACGGGCAAGATCTGTTTGGTGGAAACCGTTCCGTCGTCCGATTTTTCGATCAGCAGCAGGTACTGGGTCAGAAACTGCGCGCCCACCGGAATAACCATCTTGCCGCCCGGCTTCAATTGCCGCATGAGGGGGGAAGGGACATAGCTGGCAGCGGCGGTGACGATGATGGCGTCGTAGGGCGCGTGGGCTTCCCACCCGTAATAGCCGTCGCCCACCTTGGTTTCCACTTGCTTGTACGCGAGCCGTTGCAGACGCTCCTGCGCCTGCATTCCCAAGGGTTCGACGATCTCGATCGTATATACCGCTCGCGCCAGACCTGCCAGGATTGCCGCCTGGTAGCCGGAGCCGGTGCCGACCTCGAGCACGACATCTGTGGGCTTAACCATCATCAGGTCGGTCATCAGGGCAACAATGTAAGGCTGCGAGATTGTCTGGCCATAGCCGATGGGAAGCGGCCTGTTCTCGTATGCGTTGTGCTCCTGCTCGGGCGGAACAAACTTGTGGCGAGGCACCTGTTCCATGGCCGCCATGACGCGCGCATCGATGGCATGCCTGCCGGTTTCGGTGCCGCTGTCAGCAGTCAGTGCTGCGATCTCCTTGACCATTCTCGCCCGGCGTAGCGCAAAATCGTCGGCGGCGTGAACACCGGAATACAGCCACACCAATGCAATTGCTGGAATCAGGATGCGCAGCCAGAGCGTCATCGGTTTCACAATGGCCCCTGTTGCGTGACCTACCGTAATTCTACGCCTCATGCGCGGGCTGGCTTCGCGTCATACACGTCCGGCGGTCCGTCATGCATCAGGCCGGCCCCTCGCTATTTTCGAGCTGGCAAACGTCCGCATCCTCCGCGCTGAGTGATGGAAGTACCATGGCGCAGCCGCATGTCCTGTGTAACTCGTCCCGCGTTGCTCAGCCGGCAGCACCGCGCTCGAGACCAGATCGGGATGCGGCGGAAAATATCCGGGTCTTCCGCTTTGAGCCTTGCATCTTTTGCAGGGCAGCCGTGCGTGCACGCGAGCGCGAAGCGGCTGGATCTCAGTCCGGCCATTTACTGACATTCGTCTTCGCCTTAATTCGGAAGTTAGAACGACTGCTTCAGGTCGACTCCGGTCCTAGGCAATGCTCGCAAGCAGCCATTCGCCGAGCGCGCGACGCGATGGGCTGGGATTGCCGCTCCGACCCAATATGGCCGTCCGGGTTACCTGGCTAAGTAGTTGAAGGAACCAAGCTGGCACGGCTGACGGAATGGAAAGCGCCATATCGGCAGGTTGCAATCGCTTCAGCGTCGGACTGTGAAGCGGCCTGTGCGAAGGCAACCGACCAACGGCCGCAGCCATCGCGATAACGGATCGAATAGATGAACATGGCAATCTCCTCTGGCATTCACGATCAACGGGGCCTTGGCGCTCTTCGTCGCTGATCCGGACGGGTTGATCCATTCTGGTCAACCGCCGCTGACTCGATCCTGTCTCTCGGATTACATGCTTGTTATCTCGAAGCAACTTGTGCGCGTCGCAGCGCTCCTTCGGCGGATAACAGACGGTGGATCGTGTTCAAGCTGAATCAGTTCCCCAGTGGATCGCACAGCCGTCTATGCGTTCGACTCGGGCATTGCGCACCGGCCGCTCAGGCAGCGCGCAGATATGCTCCCATTGCCGGACGCTCTACCTCGGGCGGGTAGATCAGCCACGACCCGTCACCGTGTCGAAAGAAGACAAT
>JAUTWX010000010.1 GCA_030838385.1 Acidobacteriaceae bacterium | reverse complement strand
GGCAACATCACCGGGGTGGTCATGGGCTGTGCTCCTGCTCCTGTGCCGTGAAATCCCGGGCACACCCGGAACTACGCAACGCCACCATTCACAGTTCCGTAATCACAGTTCCGTAATGCGCGAGTTCCTCTGCAGCTTCTCCTTCGCCCACAGCATCGAAGCCAATATGAGGAAGTCAGCATGAGCACCACAGCCACACTCTCTGCACAAGCCAGCGGCACCTTCTCCCTCGGCGGCAAGACTCCGGTCCATCGCCTCGGATTTGGCGCCATGCGCCTCACCGGCGAAGGCATCTGGGGCGAACCCAAAGACCGCGCGGAGGCGAAGCGAGTCCTCAAGCGCGCTATCGAACTCGGCGTCGATTTCATCGATACCGCCGACTCCTACGGGCCTTACGTCAGCGAAGAAATCATCGCGGAAGCCCTCCATCCCTATCCAAAGGGCCTCATCATCGCCACCAAAGCTGGCCTGGTGCGTACCGGCCCCAACGGATGGCAGCCATTGGGCCGTCCTGAATATCTGCAACAGGAAGTTGAGATGAGCCTTCGCCGCCTCAAGGTCGAGCGCATCGATCTCTGGCAGCTCCACCGCATCGATCCCCAGGTGCCGGTCGAGGAATCGCTCGCGCCCATCAAGAAGCTGCAGGAGCAGGGCAAGATCCTCCACGTCGGCCTCTCCGAAGTAAAGCCGCATGAGATCGATCAGGCACGCAAGGTCATCGAGATCGTCAGCGTGCAGAACCAGTACAACCTCGGCGACCGGCAGCACGAGGATGTCGTCGACTACTGCACCCATCACAAGCTCGCCTTCATTCCCTGGTTCCCGGTCGCTGCGGGCAAACTCGCTCGTGCGGGCGGCCCATTGGACGCCGCCGCAAAGAAACACGGTGCCACTACCGCGCAGCTCTCGCTCGCCTGGCTGCTGCACCGCTCGCCGGTTATCCTGCCCATCCCCGGAACATCTTCGGTGAAGCATCTGGAAGAAAACATAGCCGCCGCGGCGCTTAAACTGGACGACGCGGAATGGAAGGCCATCGAGGACGACGCGAAGAAGAAGTAACCATTCTTGTACATGCAACAGAGGCAGCCGCAAGGCTGCCTCTGTTTTTTGGATCGGCTAAATAATTATCGCTTCGAGGGAGGGCTACGCTCGATGGCAGCGAACACCGTCGACCTCACGGCAAGGAAACAAAGTCCTTAAGGAAATCACGCGCACTCGAAGTGTCCATACGGTAGGCTCCGCTGGTTGCTCGGCACACGCGGTCGCCCTCAACGCTGGCGATGGACGTGAGAATCTGTTTGCCATCGACTTGCAAGAAGTTTGGTCCCCCCGAATCTCCAAAACAAGCCCCTCCGTTGTTCAAAGTGGGATTGATTGACACTTGCAGAATGGTCACCTTTAGGGCACTGAAAGTAGAGAAAGCGAACATCCGAGGCATGGGATTGGGCCGGGTCCCAAATCTGTCCAGAGACCCGTATCCGACAGACGTAAAAACCGCGTCGTGCAGTCCATTCTTTGCCGCAAGCTGGTCGAGAAGACCAAGAGTTGGCAGAGTTGCCGGTGTGATTCCTGCGACTGCCGGCAGGATCATGACTGCCACGTCGCCAGAATCAGCTCGGTGGTGCGGATTGAAAATCTTATCGTCTGAAAAAACGTACTTCGGATTGGGAATGATTTCGTTGACGGGAATCAACGCACTTACATCAGTAAGATCTGCGAGCGGAGTAGGGTTGCCAAAACTCACAAACAGACTGAAACCTTGCGGTGCCAGCAATTGATCAAAGTAATGTGCGCAATGGGCAACCGTTAAAAAAACCGTGGGAGAAATTAGCGTCCCAGAGCATACCTGGAACGCCTGGTTGCTATCCGGTGATAACGCAAGCACTGCTCCTACGTTGCTGAACTTATTGCTCGTGTCTGGGAAGCCGTTGGTGATGGCTTGGGCTGGAGAGGGGGTTAGGGCGATAATCAATGCACCGATTACAGAAGCTATTGCGAGCTTTCGGATGATTTTGTTCATCGAAGTCCTCCGGCATAAAGACCCATATCCCGGGACCCGATTACGGGCTGACATTAGATGTATCCGACTCCTCCCCTGTCAAGGGCCAAATAGGACATCCCGGCACCTCATCGGTCAAGCACATCGAGGAAAATATAGCCACCGCCTCCCTCAAGCTCGACGACGCGGAATGGAAAGCAATCGAGGACGACGCGAAGCAGAAGTAATCCCCAACCTCGCAATGAATCATTCGCGAGCTGCCTTTATCTTGCGGCGTACTCCGGGCTAATAATCGCTTCTCATCAGCGGCAGCCCGGTGCCGGGTTCGGTCAGCCCACCGCCGGGTTCGCTCTCGTTCACCAGCGAGGCGTGTGTCGCGTCTCTGAGATCCATGCGAAAGTGTACTGGCGGCGTCGAGAGCGATGCCGGGGGATGCGCGCGCCGATGGCTCACCGCAAATGTCGCCCTCTTGCCGTCGAAGTGCAGATCGAAGAGCGGCTCCGGGATGCCGGGCGACGATGTCACCTGTCCGCCTGGCTCACGCTTGTGCAAGTAGAACAGGACGGCGCCCTCCAGCTTCCCGCCCTCTTCCGTAAAGGTAAGTGTGATAAAGGGCAGTCCCTCCGCCTGCGCACGCCACACGCCGACTACGGATGCGCGTTCTGCCTGTGCACTGCTCTTCGCACCTGCAGCCTGCGCGAAGCCCGTCGTTGCGGCGAGCACTGGAAAAATCAGTGCAAATACGTATCTCGCTTTCATGGCTTGCTCCTTTCGCTATAGAGAGTTCTGCGGTTTTGCGAGCGCCGCGGTAGCCAGCGATCCACCCAGGCCCATCGTCTCTACCGCCGAAGAGGGAACAATCACCATCGACCCTCTCTCTTTGATCGCCTCGTAGAGCATGTTCATCGCTCGCAGATGCAGCGCCACGGGGTTCTCGGCATAGGCAGAAGCTGCTTTCACGAAGTTTGCCGATATGTCTGTCTCTGCTTGCCCCAGGATGATGCGTGCCTGGCGTTCGCGTTCGGCTTGCGCCTGCCGCGACATCGCATCTTCAAGCGCTTGCGGAATCCGCACATCGCGGATCTCGACCGACTGCACCGTGATTCCCCAGGGATTGGTCTTCTCATCCAGAATGCGTTGTAGCTCGCGGCCTAGCATCTCGCGTTCGGTGATCATCTGCGCCAGCTCGTGACGGCCGATGGACTCCCGCAGCGCCGTCTGCGCGCTCATGACGATGGCCTCGACGAAGTTCTCCACCTCAAGAATGGATTTCTCCGCGTTCCATACCAGCCAGAACACAATCGCGTCGACGTTCACCGGCACCGTATCCCGCGTCAGCGTGGATTCCGCGGACACGCTTGCAACGCGCACCCGCTGGTCCACATATGGACTGACCGTCTCAATGACCGGAACAATCAGGAACAAGCCAGGACCGCGCAAGCCAACGTATCGGCCCAGTCGCAGCAACGCCACCTTCTCCCACGGCTGAATGACCTTGATGGAAAAAAGAAGATCGACGCCTCCGATAGCTCCCACAATCAGGGGTGCCGAGTGGTGCAGGATCGCATCGACTCCCGCACCTGCTCCGACGCACATAAGGAACGCCATCACTGCAACTCTGTTGATTGGTGCAACTTCGATTCGGATCACTCCACTACCTCCTGCGGGTCGACTCTGCAGCAGACTTCCGCAATTGCTCGACAACATCGTCCACGGTGAAACCCATTGCTCCGGCACGGGAGACGCAGTCGCCCACGATCTGCGCCAGTTGACGCTCACGCTCCAGGTCTGCGCGCTTGATTTTTTGTGCGCTGATGAACGAGCCCGTTCCCTGATGGGTCTCGAGCAGTCCGCCTAGCTCCAGCTCTCGATAAGCCCGAGCGACCGTGTTCGGGTTGATCGCGAGGTCCACTGCAAGCTGTCTCACTGTCGGCAGTTGATCGCCTGCCGACAATGATCCCGATGCCATGGCGCCGCGCACCTGGTCCATGATCTGCCGGTATACCGGCACTCCGCTCTCCAGGTTCAGCCGGAACAAAAAAGACGCAGATGAAAACCGCGAAGTCATTTCATGACATAATGTACTAGTTAACTAGTACATTATGTCAAGTAGAAATTTAAAATTGCCGTGAGTGCGATCGGGAAGATCCACTCCAGGTCTTTCCCGCCGATTTCGCTCACTCCGTATGAGCGGGCGGCTCGCCAAATAAAATGTGTGCCTCTCTTGCGCTCACCCTGCGTCTAATGCTACTGTCTGTAGCATTATGAACAGTAGCACTTCGGCCCATCCGAATCCGGAAGCACACGACCCCGCCGGCCTCGGCGAACTCGAGCAGGCCATTCTGCGTATGGTCTGGCAGCAGCGGCAGACCACCGCCGAGCAGATACGCGAGCAGCTTCACGCGTCCGGCCGCGTCCTCAAGGAGTCCACCGTCCGCACCGTGTTGCGTCGGCTCGAAGAAAAGGGCTATCTCGCCCACACCGTCGAGCAGCGCACCTATCTCTACCGTGCCGCGGAGGATGGGCGCTCCGTGGCTGGCCGCGCCGTGCAGGGCATCGTCGACCGCTTCTGTGGCGGCTCGGTGGAGGCTCTGCTGGTCGGCATGGTCAACGCCGACGTGCTGAGCGAGAACGAATTGCAGCGACTGGCGGCAAAGATCGCCCGCGCGAAAACGAAGACAGGAAAGTCAAAGTAGCGATGAGGGAGCGTGCGGCCGCCCAGGCCGCATGAAGGAGACCCCGTGAAGGAGACCCCATGAAGGAGACGAAGAGATGAGCATCATCCATGTTCTCGGAGAGTCGGCGGTTCGGTCCCTTGCCCTGGCTCTCGCCGTTGCCATCGTGCTGCGTGTGCTGCGCGTCCAGCATGCCCGGCTGGCCAAGCGCGCCTGGACCGCCGTCCTCATCCTCGCGCTCGCCATGCCCGCGCTGGTGGCGCTGCACATTCCGTCCTTTTCCTTCACGGCGCTCTGGTCCGCCCCGCGCATCGTCATTCGCCCCGCCGTAACCGTCCTTCCAGTCGTAATCGATAACTCTTTTGGTACCGCACCGGCTGCTGCGCAATCCGAAGATCTCGCGACCGACGCACCTTCGATCGTCGCACCTTCGCTCATCCCTGACGTGCCCGTCCCCACAGCACTCCGGGGCGCACCAGCGCCAATCCATCACGTCGCCCTGTGGCAGATCGGATTCGCCGCCTATCTCGCCATCACCGCTCTGCTGCTGCTCCGCGTCCTGCTCGGCCTCGCTCTCGCCGCGCGTCTCTGGCATCGCGCACAGCCCTTCGCCACCTCAGAAGACGATCTCCCTACCCACTTCCCCGTTCGCCTCTCCGTCCGTCTGTCTCTAGACCTGCGCTCCCCCGCGACCGTGGGCCATGGCATCCTGCTGCCGCTCGAAGCCATCGACTGGGACGACGCCGCACTGCGCGCCACGCTCGCGCATGAAGCGCAGCACATCCGCGAAGGCGACTTCTATCTGCAGCTCGCCGCCACCCTGCATCACTGCTTCTTCTGGATCAGCCCGCACGCATGGTGGCTCCGCCCGCAGCTCTCCCGACTCGGCGAGACCATCTGCGACCGCGCCGCCATCGCCTCCGGCGGCGACGGCCTCAGCTACGCGCAACTGCTCCTCCGCTTCGCTACCGCCGAGCAGACTCCTGCCGGCATGCTCGCCATGGCGCAGTCCGCCGGACTCCGGGAACGAATTGACCGCCTCATCGCCGACCCCGAGCTGACCAGCGCCTTCCGTCACCGCCGCGGCCAGGCCATCGTCGCCGGCGCACTGCTCGCTGCCGCGGCCCTCGTCGCCGCGGCCTCCATCCATATTCTTCAGCCGGAGACCATCGTCCTCGCCGCGCCCCAGGCGCCAGCCCCGCCGGATGCCGCCACCGCTCCTGCACCTCCAACCGCACCCACTCCACCCACTCCACCCGCTGCACCGGACATGGCCCCCGGATCAGGTGCCGGTGAAGGCTTTGGCCAAGGCAAGGCAGCCGGCTCCTCTGCTGCGCCCATCCACGTCGTCCCCGAGCTCCACGTCAAAACAGATGTGGTTTCCCAGACCCAGACCCAGACCCAGACCAAAGTTCTCGTCCTCCCGAACCTCGATCTCGTCTCCCACGCTGTCTCTATCCAGCCGCATACCATGGTTCACCCGGTCGTCACGGCAGACGTGCGGACGCGTGTGCTGGCCCTCCCGCAGGTCGAAGTTGTCTCTCCTGAAGGCCCGATCGATCTCCACGGCCGCGGCTATGCCATCTACGGTCCTGACGGCGATCACATGGTGATGATGCACGGCTGGTTCAGCGACAGTGACAAGTTGCGCGACGAGCAGGCAAAGCATCCCGGCGGTGCCATCCTCTTCGAGCGCAACGGCAAGACGTACGTCATCGATGACCCAGCTCTCGTCAAGCAGGCGCAGGAGGCCTACTCGCACGTGAATGAGCTCGCGAAGCAGCAGGGTGAGCTCGGCGCGAAACAAGGCGAGCTGGGCGCAAAGCAAGGCGAGCTCGGCGCGCAGCAGGGCGAATTGGGTGCGAAGCAAGGGGAGTGGGGCGATCAGCAAGCCAGGTTCGCCGAAGATTTTCACGTCGAGATGCCGAAGGATTTCAACAAGACCGTGCAGGACTTTGCCGATAGCGAGACCAGGCTCGCCATGGATCGCGACAAGATGAGTCAGGAGCAGATCGCCGCGCTGGAGGCCGAGAACAAAGCGGCGCACGAGCGCATGGACAAGGAACTGGAGCAATTCAAAGCGCAGCAGCCGCAACGCGATGCGATGGAAAAACAAATGCAGGCGCAGGCCGAGCAGATGCGCAAACAGATGGAGCCCATGATGAAGCAGATGCGCGAGCTGGGATCCAAGCAAGGGGAGCTGGGCCGGCTGCAGGGCGAACTCGGCCGCCAGCAAGGCATCCTCGGCCGCCAGGAGCGCCAGGCCAGCCGCGAAGCCAACAGCAAGGTGCAGTCACTCATCGACCAGGCCATGAAAGACGGCAAAGCCCACCCGGCGCAGTAGGAAATCGCGCAGCCAACCGTCACTTCGTGATCTCGACCGGGGCGGAGAGATCTGCTGTTTCGCTCACGCGAGCGTGTGCGTTTACTTCGTGATCAGCGCAATTGACCCGATGCGAATCGTGTCATTCGCCATCTCACCGGTCACGCGCACATTTTCCGCCGCAAACTTCGCGGCCTGCGCCTGCGGCTCCAGTTCGTAGACATGATTGCCATACCAAAGCCCATACTTCGAGCCTTTGCGCACGCAGAGCCGCACACAAGCGCGATCCGGCTTCATGTCCGAGCTGCGCTGGCAGTTCGTTCCGCAATGCGTGTCGGTCACAAAGCCGTCCCATGTGTTCTGGCTCTGGGCAAAGGAAAGCGAGCTCAATAGCAGCAGGGGTGCCATTGTAAGGATGCGTTTCACAGCAGCCTCCTTCAGCAAAAGTGACTTTAGCACCGACAGGCCTGATCTGCCGACCCGGTATCCACCGCAGTGTCTTAGGCGCGCTGCATCTGTCCCAGGACCCGCTCACCGCCGGCTTCGACAAACGCACATCGAGACTGCGCCTCGCGCCGCGCAGCCTCTTGATATGTTTCGCGGAATGCCGCCGTCGCTCGCAGTGATGCCAACCATGGATCTCGCGCCAGGCACACGGTACTCCAATACCCTTCTGTTACAGACTGCTCGAGAAGATCATTCGCCAACTCGACGGCGCCGAGTTTGGCTGCTTGCCGAGCCAGATAGAAGCGCGACTCGGGATCGCGGAGTTCCACATGCCTCGTTGCTCTCAGGGCTTCCAGCCCTCCTGCCATGTCGTGCC